>JAJFJL010000188.1 GCA_021774055.1 Nitrosomonas sp.
ATCAGAGATCATCAATAATTGTTATGAACTTAAGCGAGATTTGTTTAATAGCGTTATTACTGGATTTATTCAGCGCACTATGCCAGAGATTAAAAATCTTGATCCAATATTTATACCTGTTGTCAATGCGTAAGTCCTATGCACCTTAAAAAAACACCACAATTTACAACCACCATGTTCAACGTAATCTTATACCAACCTGAAATCCCACCTAACACTGGCAACATCATACGCCTATGCGCAAACACCGGAACCAAGCTGCATTTAATTAAACCACTTGGCTTTATATTATCTGACAAACAACTACTTAGATCTGGGCTGGATTATCATGAATTTGCCGATATGAAGGTGCATAATAACTGGCAAGTTTGTTTAGACCAACTACCAAGCAAACAACTGTTTGCGGTAACTACCAAAGGAAAGCAACGCTATGACTTAACAAGCTACAGCGAAAATGACACATTCTTATTTGGTGCAGAAAGTTGCGGATTACCCACAGAAATACTAGCAAGCATCCCAGAGCAGAATCGTCTGCGCGTACCAATGATACCAGCAAGCCGTAGCCTTAATTTATCCAATACCGTGGCCACAGTTATTTATGAAGCCTGGAGACAGTGTGGGTTTAAGGGTGGTGTGTAAATACGGACTGGCAAGATATTTTTTATGGGCAGAATGGGTGAAACTAGGGGAGGGTAGTTATTTTGTTGGGGTTCGTTTTTCTCGCCAACCTACCTCGATAAACATGAAAGATGTTGTTTTTTACAGGGTGCGACCCTGTTATTGTAACACCTTGCTTATACAAGAATACCAATGCATTGAATGCCTGATTTTGGGTCGATGTCGCCACATTGGCCTGTACAACCAAATGACTCAAATAATCTTCAACTTTCTTTTCGGCATCAACAAAAAGTGACTCACGTGCTTGTAAATGATGAAACTGTATAAATCGTTTTACCCAATCACAATAGGAGCGTTCTGTATGGATTGAATAATGCATGCGGCGTAAGACCTCACGCATTTCTGAAAGTAGGTTTTGCTTTGACATATTAATGAGTTAACAGAAATAATGAATTGTTTGTATGTGCGAGTGGGAATTACCATATTAATAATTTACTAGCTTTGCTATATTGGCAATCGCTTTACATAGTAGGCAAATGAGTTGTCGTAGCGATAAAGATGACCATTAACGTTAAAAAATGCCTTGTTTGCCGGATAATATCATTTATCATGGTGAATTTATATAATAATTAAATATTAGAGTGTAAGTGAATGCTATTATGGATTAAATGCTGGGTATTAGGATGATTTGCATTGATATTAATATGGAAGTATATTTGCCTGTATTTGTGGTGAATACTTAAGGGATATCAGGCGTATTTGCTTGATACTAAATAGTTATCCGAGCCGCTCCGCTTTGCTACGCGACTCGGATAATGCCGAGGTGAGCGGCGCACGCTCAATCGATTGCCATCGATATGCTCCGTTTCACTCTCGCATCTCGATAACAATCGCTCGAGCTGAAAATTCACCTGATAATCCCACTGCTCCGCAGTCCATTATCAGGTAAATTTCCGCTCACCTCGGCATTAGCCGAAAAACGAAATAAAAAATATGCAAACTGATAATTCAACTTCAAAATGGGATGAGTGGGAAAAGATAGCCAGAACTATGTCGCTAGTTGCTATTCCTGTAGTTTTAGCGGTACTTGGGTATTTTTTTCAGCAAAGCTTGAAAGAAAAGGATGTCAGCAAAGATTATGTAGAATTGGCCATTACAATTCTAACGAAGACTGATCAATCAAAAGTGGATCCATCGATTCGATCTTGGGCAGTAGATCTATTAAATCAGAATTCCCCAACAAAGTTTCCTGAAGAAGTATCACGCCGCCTCAAAGCTGGTGATGTTAGTTTAACCGAGACACTTGAAGCTATAGCAGCCGGCTCTTCTGGTGGCATGGCTGTTTCTCCAGACGGCCAGATGATCGCAGTTGGTGGAGAAGATGGGCCTATACACGTATGGAACGGAAGAACATCAGCGCTTATAGCAGTGCTAAAAGGACATGAAGCACGGGTAAGCAGTGTTTCATTTTCTCCAGATGGTGGGCATTTGGCGTCAGGTAGCTGGGATAACTCGATTCTCATCTGGGATTTAACTAATCCATCCACTGCTCCATTTAAAATAAATGGACATGAAGATGGTGTTATTGGCGTAGCATTTTCGCCTGATGGAAAAACACTTTACTCAAGGTCATTTGACGGTACAGTAAAGCTTTGGGATGTAACGGATGGAAAAATACTAAGCGTACTTAAAATGTCAGGGTTTAGATAATACGGCTAACAAAAGGCTGCACCGGACATCCAAAAGCTACGCGGCTTTCCGCTACGCTCACAGCCGCTTCACTTTTGGCTGTCCGGTGAGCCTGGTCGTTATCCGATAATTCCCCTGCTCCGCAGTCCATTATCAGGAAAATTTACGCTCACCTCGGCATTATGTGTTGTATCCGGAATATAAATTTTAACTAAAAGTAGAATGTGATATGGAATCTCTCTTAACATATATTGGCTCTTTTGCCTCAATTGGAGGTATTCCTCTAGCAATATATCTATATCTTAAAAGTCGTGAAGGAAAAATCGACAAAATCAGACGGGACATATTGCAAATTATTTCATATCAAATTGGTGAGGATCGACGCCTTAATACTTTCGAAATTGAAAAAGTAATAAGCTCTAACATTAGGAATAACAAGTTGGCTATAGAGTCAATTACGGTTGGAAATATTATAGAGGATTTGATATCAGACACAATTTCAAGCCCATTACTGAACTCTGAAAGCAAGAATAAAATCCTAGAAAATCTTAAAGATATTTTTCCTTCACCTATGGCTGATTTTAATAGTAAAAAGTCCCAAGTAGATACTTCAAATGTATTTGCAACTGTAATATCAGCTATTTTTATTCTCCAAGTTATGTGGGTCGTGACTCTTGGAGAAGAAGGATGGTCGGATAAAGCAGAATGGTGGATATCTCTTAACTCTATTGAAGGTTACCTACCAAACTTAGTGTTTAGTGTTTTTCTGGCTTTAGCCAGTCTATTTATAAGTTTTGCTTTTGCTAAATTAATAAAGTCACATAACAAATCAAGTAACTCGGACGCCGAAGGCGCCGGTTCTTAAACAAATCAATGGGGTCAGACTCGATTGATGATCTGTTTTTTAACTTTTTCGGGTTACTTGTCGATTCTTTATCACGTTAATCTGTCTTTCGATATAAATCAATCTAGTCTGACCGTTCGCAGTAACAGCATTAAGGTTCTGGGGACACAATACTTAATTTCCAATTAAGCATTGTGTCCCCAGAACTACTTTATTTCTATCTTGCTTAGTCCTTTCTTGATTCTTCAACAGCACTTAAAATATTTTGCGTAGTTGCTTTTGTGTTTATCCCTGGCACATCAAAAGGTGACTTTGAAGGTTTTTTCTTTGATACAAGTGAAAATATAGAGCCATCTTTCCTGCGAATTTCGACCTCTTCAGTTTGAGCAAGAACTAATAATTTAGAAAGGTTTTGACGTGCTTCAGAATAGGTAAAT
>JAJFJL010000189.1 GCA_021774055.1 Nitrosomonas sp.
CACCTGACGCAGTCTTATGCCGCGCCTTTTTCCACAACGCTAACCACCATGGCTCTTTACCACAGCAACTTGGGATGGTTTGAAATCTACGCCCTCACGTCGATTTCGAGAGACCTACTTTCATCTTTTGTATAGCATGAAGACCCAAAGGTCTTCTTCATGGCACACTAGGGCGCAATAACCGTAGGGCATTGCGCCGTTTTACAATCATTCATCAGAGTTCTTTTTTATGTGATTTTTATCATCATGTTGCAGTGCATCTTTAACCACAATACCCATACCAACACAAAATATAATAACCATAAGAATCACAATTAATTCACCCATCATAATGCATTATTTCTCCCCACCATATTCTCCGGCACTACCCAAGCATCAAATTCCTCCGCTGTCACATAACCAGTGGCAACCGCCGCTGCTTTTAAAGTTGTCGCTTCCCGATGCGCCTTTTTAGCAATCTCAGAAGATTTGTCATAACCAATATGTGGATTAAGTGCGGTTACTAGCATCAGGGAATTATGCATCAGGGTATCAATTCGTTCATGGTTAGCTGCGATGCCTACGGCGCAGTTGTTATTGAAGCTAGTCATACCATCGCTTAATAATCTGACACTTTGCAGGAAGTTATGAATAATCATTGGTTTCATAACGTTCAATTCAAAATTACCTAGGGAGCCGCCGATGTTGATGGCGACGTCGTTACCCATAACTTGGCAGCACAGCATGGTGACAGCTTCTGATTGGGTGGGGTTGACTTTACCGGGCATGATGGAGCTGCCGGGTTCGTTTTCTGGGATTTTTAATTCGCCGATACCGCAGCGTGGGCCGGAGGCTAGCCAGCGGATGTCGTTGCTGATTTTCATTAATGCGGCGGCTAGGGTTTTTAATGCGCCGTGTGCATGCACGAGGGCATCGTTACAGGCTAGGGCTTCAAATTTATTGGGAGCGGTAACAAAAGATAGTTCGGTTAAACGTGATAATTCTGCCGCTACCCGCACTGCAAATTCAGGATGGGCATTTAGTCCGGTACCAACGGCAGTGCCACCTAAAGCTAGTTCAGATAAATGTGGCAAGGTGGCTTCAACATGTTTTAAGCTATGATCTAGCTGTGCGACATAGCCAGAGAATTCTTGCCCTAAGGTTAGTGGGGTGGCATCTTGTAGATGGGTGCGGCCAATTTTTACGATGTTAGCAAATTCTTCTACCTTTGCTGCCAGTGTTGTACGCAGTTGTTGTATAGCGGGAATTAATTGTTGTTGTACTACTTGCACTGCTGCTACGTGCATCGCAGTTGGAAATACGTCGTTGGAAGATTGGCCTTTGTTGACATCATCATTAGGGTGTACTTTGCGATCACTACCGCGTCCGCCCCCTAATAGCTCTGATGCTCGATTTGCCAACACTTCGTTCATATTCATGTTGGTTTGTGTACCAGACCCGGTTTGCCAAATTACTAAGGGAAATGCTGCAGGGTGTTGATCGGCGATCACTTCATCTGCAGCACGAATGATGGCAGCGGTGCTGGCAGCATCTAGCAAGCCTAATTCATGATTAACAGTTGCGGCTGAACGTTTTACTTGTGCCAAAGCATGCACTAAGGCAACTGGCATTTGTTCGTTAGAGATTTTAAAATTCTGTAAGGAGCGCTGTGTTTGTGCGCCCCATAGTGCGTTTGTTGGTACTTGCACGTTACCCATGGCATCGCGCTCTTCACGGTAATCCATATCATCTCTCATCTGTTGTGTTGGTTTAATCGTCTGCCCATATTTCTTGTCCCTTGAGTAGGATGCGCCTCCTATGCGTAGGCACATCATCCTACTTTGTTAGCCCTAATCTAACGCACCACCGGTTTGATATTCAGTTACACGGGTTTCAAAGGAAAATGTCACTTTCTGTAAATACTGGTTCAAAGAAGGGCTGCCAGCTTAGAACGGGACAAGGTATAGCATCATTCAATGCCCACTCACCGTCATTCCTGCATGCCTTTAGCAGGAATCCACCGGGGCCGTCCTGGATTCCTGCTAGAAACATGCAGGAATGACGAGGGGGATGTTTCTTGAGTTTTGTCCCGTCTTAAGTTGGTATCCAAAAGAAGTTACATTATGATCCTTAGAAGCAAAAATTTGTGATGTCTTTTACGGTCAAGTGGATTTGCTGGTTATGCTTTTTAATAAATACGAACTTCAAGATTTTTACCTAAAGAACTAGCAAATTTTTTAAGTGTTGAAAGTTTTACATCTTCTGCGTGATTTTCTATTCTTGAAATTGCTGATTTTTTTGTACTTAGACGAGTTGCAAGTTCTTCTTGAGTAACTCCTGCATTTTCTCTTGCTTCTTTTAGCATAAGTCCAATTTTAAATGCTTGATAGCCTTCATTGAAATTTAAAGAGAAACTTTCATCCTGCTCTTTTCTTTTATTAATATATTTCTTCAAATCACTCATTAACTTTCCTTTCAAGATAATCTTGTTTACGTCGTTCTGAGAGAAGAATTTCAGCTTTAGGAGCCTTTTGTGTTCTTTTGAAACCCATTGGTTAATATAATAAAATTTCCATCATCGAAGAAGCCTAAAAAACGGAATATATTATTTCCTATTTGAACCCGAATTTCCCATATACCTTCGGTATTTACTAATTTTTTGAGGTATGTCGTAGGAACTTTCTCTAATTCCTCAATTACCTGCATTACCCAAGCTACTTTCTGTGCCTGTTTGCTATCCAAGGTATCTAAAAAATCCTCTACAGGACACTCATCGGATTCAGTCCTGTAAAATAATATCTCTCTCATATGACAAATGTTAACTTGTACGTTAACATTTTTCAAGTAGTGTTTTTCTCAAGCATAATCCCGAGGTGAGCGGAAATTTTCCAGATAATCGACTGCTGAGCCGGAGAATTATCAGTTTAGTAGAGCGCAATAACTGTAGGGCATTGCACTATTTTACAATCAGTTATCAGAGTTCTTTTAATTTCTATTGCACCATTTGCACTGCTGCTACGTGTATTGCAGTTGGAAATGTGTCGTTGGAAGATTGGCCTTTATTGACATCATCATTAGGATGTATTTTACGCTCGCTGCCACGGCCGCCACCTAATAGCTCTGATGCCCGATTTGCCAACACTTCATTCATATTCATGTTGGTTTGTGTACCATAACCAGTTTGCCAAATTACTAGTGCCTTGTACGCTAAATAACCTGGAGAATATAGGGGATACATATAATACTTAGTTGGATTTAGGATGCTATCAAAGCCAGGTATGCATTCCCACGCGGGAGCGTGGGAACGAGAATTGATGTGCCTACTACTTGGTTAATCCCAATCTAATGCACCACCGGTTTGATATTCAGTTACGCGGGTTTCAAAGAAATTCTTCTCTTTCTTTAAGTCCATCATTTCTGACATCCAGGGGAATGGGTTTTTAGCATCCTCATACAATGCATCTAAGCCAATTTGCTGGCAGCGGCGGTTGGCAATGTAACGTAGGTATTCTTTAAACATTGGTGCATTCATTCCTAATACACCGCGCGGCATGGTGTCTTCGGCGTAGCGATATTCTAGAGCTACAGCTTGGTGCATTAATTCAGTGATTTCATCACGGAAAGCTTTAGTCCAAAGCTGTGGGTTTTCCATTTTGATTTGGTTGATAACATCAATGCCAAAATTACAATGCATAGATTCATCACGCAGAATATATTGATATTGTTCCGCAGAACCAGTCATTTTATTTTGTCTACCAAGTGCCAGAATCTGAGTAAAACCAACATAAAAAAACAAGCCTTCCATGATGCAAGCAAACACTATCAGGCTTCTTAATAATTGTTGATCAGTTTCTTGCGTGCCGGTTTTAAAATTTGGATCAGTTAAAATATCAATAAATGGAATTAGGAATTCATCTTTGTCACGAATTGAGGCGACTTCATGGTAAGCATTAAAAATCTCTCCTTCATCCAGTCCTAATGATTCGACAATATATTGATAAGCATGAGTATGAATCGCTTCTTCAAAAGCTTGGCGTAATAAATACTGACGGCATTCTGGGTTGGTAATATGTCGATAAGTACCTAAGACGATGTTATTTGCTGCTAAGGAATCAGCGGTAACAAAAAAACCTAAATTACGTTTAATTAAGCGGCGTTCGTCTTCGGTCAAGCCATTTGGATTTTTCCATAATTCAATATCACGGCTCATGTTAATTTCTTGCGGCATCCAGTGATTAGCACAAGCTGATAGATATTTATCCCAGGCCCATTTGTATTTAAATGGTACTAATTGATTAACATCTGCACTACAGTTGATGATGCTTTTATCTTCAATAGATATGCGGCGATTGCTTTCATCCAGGACTACTTCTGAACGCTGATCAATTTGACTTAGGGATTGTTGTGGTAAGTCATTATCTAGCAAGCCAATATCATTCAACGGATTTTTTGGTAATGGCATTTTTGCTTGAACTGCTTCGTCTTCAAATACTAGCATTGTTGATTCCTTTTATTTATTGACATGCTTCACATTCTTCATCATCGATAGCGCAATATTTTATTTCTACTGATGTTGATTCAGCAGTTAACTTAGTAACCCCACCATCGATTGGTACTGCATTTAATGCCCCAGCTTCAACTGTAGATTTTTCTGCGGCAGTAGCACCTAGCGAACGTAAATAATAGGTGGTTTTTAAACCACGCAACCAGGCCAGTTTGTAAATTTCATCCAATTTTTTACCAGAAACTCCGGCCATATAAATGTTAAGTGATTGCGATTGGTCTATCCATTTTTGTCGTCGTGCTGCGGCCTCAACTAACCAGCTTGGATCCATCTCAAATGCAGTGGCATAACAGGAGCGAATATCCTCTGGAATTCGGTCTATTTTGCTAATCGCACCATCAAAATATTTAAGATCAGCAATCATTACTTCGTCCCAAAGGTTGAGTTTTTTCAGGTCATTGACTAAGGTTTTATTGGCAATAGTGAATTCGCCTGATAGATTGGATTTAACGTATAGATTCTGATAAGTTGGCTCAATGCTGGCGGAAACCCCAACAATGTTAGAGATGGTTGCAGTAGGCGCAATTGCTAAGCAGTTTGAATTACGTAAACCATGTTTTTTAATCTGTTTACGTAGTGCATCCCAGTTCTGGGTGGATGACAGATCAGCTTCTACAAAACCACCGCGCTGTTCACGCAGCACTTCTAACGAATCATGCGGCAAAATTCCGCGATCCCATAAACTACCTTGATAAGAATTGTAACGACCACGCTCTTGTGCTAATTCACTGGAAGCCCAATAAGTATAGTAAGCGACCATTTCCATTGATTGATCAGCAAAAGTTACCGCTTGTTCTGAGGCATAGGGAATACCTTGTTGATGCAGACAATCCTGGAACCCCATAATTCCTAGACCAACTGGGCGATGTTTTAAGTTAGCATTACGTGCTTTGGCAACGGCATAAAAATTAATATCCACCACGTTATCAAGCATACGCATGGCGGTTTTAATGGTGCGTTTTAGCTTATTACTATCTAGCTGGCCATTTTTTAAATGCGCTACTAAATTTACCGAGCCAAGATTACATACTGCAATTTCATTCTCATTAGTGTTTAAAGTAATTTCGGTACATAAATTTGAACTATGTACTACACCAATATGATTTTGTGGTGAACGAATATTGCAAGGATCTTTAAAGGTGATCCACGGATGTCCGGTTTCAAACAACATACTAAGCATTTTGCGCCATAGTTGTTTAGCAGGAATCTTTTTGTACAGCCCAAACTCGCCCCGGGCTATTTTTTCTTCATAGCCAAGGTAAGCTTGCTCAAATTCTTTACCAAATTTTTCATGTAAATCAGGTACGTCATCAGGTGAGAAAAGTGTCCAGTCACTACCATCCATAACCCGTTTCATAAATAAATCAGGAATCCAAGTGGCGGTGTTCATATCATGGGTACGACGACGATCGTCACCAGTATTTTTACGTAGCTCTAAAAACTCCTCAATATCTAGATGCCAGCATTCTAAGTAAGCACAAACTGCACCCTTACGCTTGCCGCCTTGATTAACTGCCACTGCCGTATCAGATACTACTTTTAGAAAAGGAACCACACCTTGTGACTTACCATTGGTACCTTTGATACGCGCGCCCAGCGCTCTGACTGCAGTCCAATCATTACCTAGACCACCGGCATACTTAGCCAGTAAGGCATTTTCTTTAATCGCTTCAAAGATACCGTCCAGATTGTCAGGTACGGTGGATAGGTAACATGAAGATAATTGTGAGCGACAAGTGCCTGAATTAAATAGGGTAGGGGTGGAGCTCATAAAATCAAAGCTGGATAACACCTGATAGAATTCAATTGCACGTGCTTCACGATCAATTTCATTCAAGGCTAATCCCATCGCCACTCGCATAAAAAATACCTGCGGCAATTCAATCCGTTTTTCCTTGATATGTAGAAAATAACGGTCGTATAAAGTCTGTAAGCCAAGGTAATCAAATTGTAAGTCACGCTCAGCCACCAGTGTTTCTGCTAATCTTGGTAGATCAAACTGGGCTAGTCGTTCATCCAACAGGCCGGCTTCAATTCCTGTTTTAATAAAATCAGGAAAATAATCTTGGTAACCAGATGCCATCGCTTGTTGACTAACTTCTTCACCAAGTACCTCTAGGCGAATGCTATGCAACAAGATTCTTGCGGTTACATAACTATAAGCAGGGTCTTTTTCTATCAATGATCTGGCAGACAAAATAGCTGATTTTCTAACTTCCTCTAGCGGCACTTCATCATACAAATCTTTTAGCATCGCCTTTAGAATCAAAGCCGCATCAACCGCTTCTCCTAACCCTTCGCAAGCAGATTCAATCGACGCCGACAATTGTGCAATATCCAGAGGCACTTTGCGTCCGTTATCCAATACATGCAGCACATCGGCTGGTGTTTCGGTAGTTGTTGCTTGTTTTAGTTTGGCACGTTCTCTGGTTCGGTCTTCACGATAAACAACATAAGCACGTGCCACATCATGTTCACCAGAACGCATTAATGCCAGTTCAACCTGATCTTGAATGTCTTCAATATGAAAAGTGCCACCATCTGGTTGGCGTCGTAATAAGGCATTAACCGCATCAGTGGTTAAACGTATTACTACTTCATGTACTCGTGCTGATGCAGCTCCTTGACCACCTTCAACAGCGATAAATGCCTTGGTCATAGCGACTGAGATTTTGCTTGGTTCAAAAGCAACTACCGCGCCATTGCGACGGATGATTTTATACTGTAAATAAGCTGAATTTTGCGACTGAGATGAGGGTGAATTTTTATTTTCAGACACTGCTCTATGGCTTGTTGGATTTGTGGCAAGCTGCATTGCTGACGGCTCCTTATTCGATTTGCACTGAGGTGTTGTTAATTAAGAAGATTTTCTGCTTATTCTGGGAAACCACTATATATGGTGTTAAGATCTTAAAAAAACATAACCTGTAGTGTACAAGTAAATATGAATTATTAGCAATCGATTAATAAATCTTTTTTAAACTACCCGAAAATATCGTGTGCCAAGCTACTATTAATAAACAATATGCGTAATTTTTAGGCAACATAATTAATTATTTTTAGAAAATATATTGTTGCTAATTGGCGACAAGTTAACTCTTGCCTTTCAGTAAACATTACGGTCTAATCACTGCCTAAATCACAGCTGATAATCGTGCATATATCAGTAAAATTTATGGCATCCTTCAATGTTCGGTTTGCATTTTTTTAAGAAGACAAAGTTTCATATTGAAACTATGTCAAAAATAGTTGATATGAAACATACACCTCGTCATTCCTGCATGTTTCTAACAGGAATCTACATCGACTTAGATTCCTGCTAAAGGCACGCAGGAATGACGAGGGATAAATAGACATCAAAGGAAATTTTTGATATCAAAAATGTAAACTACTTTTGAGTTAATATGAAGGATGCCAAGCTTAGGAACGTGCATGAAACAAATTAATTAAAATCAAGGCCAACAATTGATCATTTTCCAACGGTTAGCGTACTCAACAGCATGTTAAAGACTACTTCGAAAATAGTACGCGTGATCCGCTTAACCCGCTTAGTACTACATCTTGTTTCAGGATTTATTCAATCATTAGTGTACCCACGGTTTTCTCAAGCGCTGCAAAGACGGATGATGAAAAATTGGGCAGTAGGATTTCTTGAAATTCTTAATATCAAACTTAATTACACTGGCACTCCACCAAACGCAGATCAACAACAAGCGTTATTAGTCGCAAATCATGTTTCTTGGTTGGATATTTGTGTGTTAATGGCGGTATGCCCAAGCCGGTTTGTGGCCAAATCGGAAATTCGTAATTGGCCTGTTATTGGCTTGCTAAGTCACAATGCTGGGACATTATTTATTCAGCGTGCCAAACGGCAAGATACTTTGCGTATCAATAAGAATATTGCAACAGCGCTGACGAACGGTGATCGAGTGACAATATTCCCAGAAGGCACCACCAGTGCAGGCACAGAAATTCAACATTTCCATGCCTCGTTGTTGCAAGCAGCCACTGCAACTGACGTATCGTTATACCCAGTGGCTATCAGCTATCTAGATGTAGCTGGCAAGGTTAGTAAAGAAGCAGCGTTTATTGATCCATCGTTACTGTTTTCATTACGACAAATATTAAGTCAAACCAGCATCGAAGCTAAATTAATCTTTATTGACCCAATCCAAGGCGCGGGAAAGAACCGACGGGCTTTAGCACGACTGGCAGAACAAGCGATTGCTAATGCCCTGTCACTTCCGGTTGTGAGCAATAAACCTGAAAAATTTTCCGATCCTCCAAACGAATAGCAGTCAAACTGCCTCCCCATAGACAACCGGTATCAAGGGCAATTAAATTGTTAGATACTTTCAAGCCTAATGCTGACCAATGACCACATACGATGGTTGCTTGTTTGCTGGCACGCTGTGGCAGATCAAACCAAGGGTAGTAATCAGGTGGAATTGTTTGCATGGTACCTTTATAAGAAAAATCCATTTTCCCATCTAAAGTGCAAACACGCATACGAGTCATGGCATTAACAATAACCCGCAACCGCTTATAACCGGATAAATCATCTTGCCAAGAATTAGGTTTGTTACCATAAAGTTGTGCTAATAGTTTTAGAAACTTCTTTCCTTGTAAACAAGTCTCAACTTCCTGCGCAAGTTCTACCGCTTGCGCTACTGACCAATCAGGTAACAATCCCGCATGCACCATCACATAATCTCCATCTACATGTAATAACTTTTGCTGGCGCAACCAATGCAGCAGGCTATCTCGATCAGGGGCATCTAGGATAGGCTTTAACGTGTCACTAGGATGTAATTTGGCATGACCAGCGGCAACCATTAGCAAATGCAGATCATGATTGCCTAATACCATAGTGACTGCATCACCAGCTTGCTTGATAAAACGTAATGCAGCTAAAGAATCTGGACCACGGTTAACAATGTCGCCGACTAACCATAGTTTGTCATTGGTAGAATCAAAGTTGATTTGATCAAGTAGTTGTTGGAAAGGCTGGTAGCAGCCTTGTAGATCACCGATTGCGTAGGTTGGCATGGTTTGAATTAAAGCGATTTGATTGCTAAATATAACTAATTGATATTAACAGTTAAGTTTGATATTTTATAAAATCATCTGATTAAAGATAGGATACTTACTGTGCGCATTACTCGCAAATTGTAACGTCTAACATTTTTTTATTCATTCGGAATTTATTTCACTAAGAATTTTTTTGTCAACTATGCCAGACACTACTTTGTTGCGTCCGCTTCGTTTTGCTTGATAAAGTGCCTGGTCAGATTGTTTGATTAATATTTCAGGTGATGAACAATCACCTGGGTATACCGCTGAGAACCCCAAGCTGATGGTAACAACATCATTAGTCTCACTTCTTCCGTGAGGTATGGCAAGTGATTCAATTCGTACGCAGATCTTGTCAGCCAGTTGTTTTACTCCATCGACATTTGTTTCAGGCACAACTAATGAGAATTCCTCACCACCATAACGTGCCACCAAATCACTTGTACGCACTGATTCTTGAATAGCTTGAGCAATACGTTGCAGACACTCGTCACCTGCAATATGCCCATAGATATCATTAAACTCCTTGAAATGATCAACATCAATCATTATGACTGACACAATCGAATTCCGCCTTGCTGCTCGTTGCCACTCTGTTTCTAAATAACAATCAAAGAATCGCCGGTTAAATGCACCAGTTAGTCCGTCAATATTAGATAAATATTTCATTTCTTTGATAAATATGAAAGCCAGCCACACCCCTAATATACTTATAACTCCTATAAGCACTATGGTGCCGAATAAACTGCTGCGAATCTCCTTAGCTGCTTCGTCAAGTGGCAGGATGATCTCTAAGACACCACGCACATCACCAACTTTCCAATCTCTTTTAGGACTATCTGGGTGTTTGTTATGACATTCGATGCATGCTTCATACATTTGATCTGCTGTTGCATAGCGCAACGCCCAGCGACCATTATATTCTTCAAAGCGATAATAAGGTTGCTGAGGATCTTCTTTGAGAGATGCCAGTGCATCTTGTTCAAAAGCATCATTGATACGGTCATTCACGCGCCAAGGGAAAGGGTGTTCGCTGAATAACTTTACTGCGCCCATTTCTGACGTTCTACCAATACGCTCACCCAAAATGATGCTAAGGGTGGCTGGGAGCGGAATAGCCCCCTCTTTTTCTAGATAATCGTGGGTAACTTCAATGCCGTGGTCTTCTACTCGCGCAACAACTTCTGACGTATAGAGTACACGGAATTTTGCCAGTGCCTGCGAGTACAATGCAGCATGATTGGTGGCATTCGATTCAAGAATGTTATTAGTCAATTGCGAAAAGTGCCAAAATATAACCACCACAGCTAATATAACCACTGTTAGTAGTATAGCTACCGGACGTTTGAGAAGAACCGACAGAATCCACTGATGCAAGTGAAGAAACACCCGTTTGTTAGAGTAGATATTGTGAGAATCATTTTTCATAAGAATAGATTGGACTTTGGGGTTGCTTCATGCACGTTCCTAACCATTCGTTCATCGTTATCGTGCGCAAAACAAACGCATAAATAGATATAAATTATCCAAGCTCAAATGTTGTTACGCTAAATATTCTATCTAATGGGAGTTTAGGAAAATCAGAGGTATACATTCGAGCTGTTGCAAAGACAATTGTCATATTATTTTCTTCTGCTATATCAATTGCAGCTTGATTAACTTCAGGTGGATCAAAATAAATCGGCACTCCATCTGTTGCACAAGATTTTAAGGCTAAAAATAACGATTTAGCAATTTGTGAATTATCAGCAAACAATGGACCAATTTTAAAGCCGGACAGGCAAATGCGAAGTGCTCCATATCCAGCTAGTCTGCCATTCTTTATAAAGCCTAGTGATGTGCTACCTTTCTGATTTATCCAGGCTTGGATAAATGTCGAGCGGTCATCTGGGAAGAATGTTTTATCATAGTCAATTATGTCATCAATGGGGATTGTAGAAAGCTGAACTATCTCCTGACAGCCGAGAAATGTTCCTCCTCCTGTTCCTTCGTATCTTATATTGCTATAGGCTAATTTAAATCCAGATTTCTTATAATTATCTTGTTGCGCTATTACACCATCAAGACCAATATTACGGCCAGTAAGATATTCGATACCTGCATCCCAAATTTTAATCCCGTAACCTAATCCCCTAAAGTCAGGCCTAACAATATAAAATCCCATAAACCCAAAAGTTTCACCATACTTTACAGCAGATATTGTTGCGATTGGTTCATTATTAATGAGTCCAACAAGAAAACCATTTGGATCAGCACGATAGAAGCAATCAAGGTCATACAGCCCAGGATTCCACCCTTCCTCTGCTGCCCAATCAATTGCGATTGAAAGTTCTTGTTTTGTCATAGTACGAATTGAATATTCGTCTTTTATATTTTTCATTTTTTTAGGTGGTATTCTTCATTATTTAAATACTTAAATTTTAACTTGAATCTGCCCCATCATATGACCGTGCTAAGTATAACCCTCCCACTATTAGAGACTGGTCCAGATTCTTACTTTTATAGTGCTTTGGAGAAGTGGTTGATCTAGTTTCAATGTGTCTGGTCATGGTTATAAAAACGTTTTATTATTAAGTGGTTATAAATTATTTAAAGATAAAGTTCTATGCCAAATGTCAGTATTTATAAAAATTTCCAAGTAGAAAATGTAGCCCCTTGACCAACTACGCTGCCATTTGGTTTTTGAATATTCCAGATTGTTGCTTGTTCTACTAAAAAACGTTTCCCAGTACTAGAAATTCTTACGCCGCGATAATCAGAGATATATCCTTGAGTTTGAGCTTGTTTCAACATACGTGCACGTTCTTCACGATTAACTGGTTCGGCAGTTAAGCGTGAAGGAGTTCGCGTGAAATCTTGCCAATCCATTTCCCATAAACTTAATGCAGTTTGATTGCCATAATTTAATACTGGGTCATCTTGCAAGCCATGTGAGGCAACCACAAATTGACTGTTAAATAAATTATTAGCTTGCTCAAACGTTGTGCCACTACGCGAGATAAGCTCTTGTTTTACCAAAAATGCATAGCTGTCCAATAGGTATTGTGTCCATTGCAATATTTGAGGGTCGTGCCAATAGTTTTTTGTAGTCATTGGTTTTAAAGTAGACAGTAAAGTATATCTTGCAGGATCTAGGTTAAATTATATTGATTGGTATTTTAAAATAAGCAATTCCATTTTCTTCCGCAGGCGGCATTTCGCCTGCTCGTATATTAGTTTGAATTGAGGGTATTAGCAAAGTGGGGGCAGCAAGTGTTTTATCGCGAGCGGTACGTACAGCAATAAATTCATCTTCACTAATACCATCATGAACATGAATGTTATGTGCCAGTTGTTCTGCTACAGTACTTTGCCATTGAATGGTACGATTAGCTGGTGGAT
The DNA here is from genome assembly GCA_021774055.1 of Nitrosomonas sp. Lineage (GTDB taxonomy): Bacteria > Pseudomonadota > Gammaproteobacteria > Burkholderiales > Nitrosomonadaceae > Nitrosomonas. The sequence continues at coordinate 12,998 of JAJFJL010000189.1, forward strand.
AGTCGTGACACATAAATAATTTGGTTTCAGTTGGATACCCAAGTAGCTTGTGTATAGAGCGATATAACTGGCGTGCATCGCCACCTGGAAAATCAGCGCGGGCAGTACCGACATCTGGCATGAATAAGGTGTCACCAATAAATATAGCATCATCAAATTGGTACGCCAGATCTGCAGGCGTATGGCCAGGTGTTGAAATCGCGGTTGCAGTTAACTTGCCAACCTGAAATATTTCACCATCAGTGAATAAATGATCAAACTGACTGCCGTTAGCTACAAACTCATCGCCCATATTAAATAGTTTTTTGAAAGTTTCTTGTACCTTGGGAGTGTCATTTCCAATGGCAATTTTCCCACCTAGCTGATCTCTGAGATAGTGAGCGGATGAAAGGTGATCCGCATGGGCATGTGTTTCAAGAATCCACTCAATAGTTAAACCTCTATCTTTGATAAATTGAATTTGCTTATCTGCAAATTGGGTACTGGTTCGACCTGATTTTGCATCATAGTCAAGAACTGGATCTATGATAGCGCAGCTTCCACCATGTTCATCAAAAACAACGTAACTAACAGTGCATGTGACGGTTTCAAAGAATGTTTCTATATTTGGTTTCATTTTGTTCTCCTTTAATATTATTGCCTCGTCCCTTAAACCTAGATCCTGTAAGTGATAGCACGCTATATGCACGATCATTTGCGGGATCTAGGTTAAACTAAACCCTTGTCATTTCAATATTGACAATAATATATATATTAATAACTTAATCAATCTTTATGAAAAGTCAATCTGACTACCCTGATATTTCAGCTATCCGAGAATCTGCTACAGTGGCCTGTGGAATGTTAAAAATACTGGCAAATGAAGACCGCTTACTTATTTTGTGTCAGCTTAGCCAGGGTGATAGAAATGTAGGTGAACTGAAGAAACTATTAGGAATACAACAGCCAACACTTTCACAACAGCTGACGGTGTTGCGTGGAGAAGGATTGGTAACTACCCAACGTAAGGGAAAATACATTGTGTATAGTTTAGCAAGTGTAGAAGCCACTAAAATCATGGAAACTTTATTTAGTCTTTATTGTAAAGGCCATTAGGAGAGTGTAATGAGTATGAATTTAACCAAATTAGATGACAAGTTGTCAGTAACTGGTCAAATAAGTCTGGACGATTTACATGAAATTGCTGAAGCTGGCTATAAGTCGGTTATTTGTAACCGACCAGATTTTGAAGCGGGAGATGATCAACCAAGCAGTGAACAATTGGAAGTTTCCGCAAAAGAATTAGGTCTTGTTTTTGCTTATTTGCCAGTTGAAATCGGGGCGGTTTCCGCAGAGCATGGTGAAAAATTTAAACAACTTATGATTATTCTGCCAGGGCCAGTTCTTGCCTTTTGTCGTTCAGGCAGGCGTTCTACTGCTTTGCATGAATTGGCAAAACAAGATACAGCAGGCGATCAACATCCTGTATCGGATGCATGTAATTGGGGTAATGCTTTTGATGTAGTGGTAGTTGGGGGTGGTTCGGCAGGCATTGGTGTTACCGCCAGTCTACTAAAACGCCGGCCTTCTTTGCGGATTGCAATTATTGAACCAAGTGATAAACATTATTATCAGCCTGCCTGGACGCTTGTTGGCGGGGGTGCTTATGACATTGCCGATACTGTACGTGATATGGCAGAAGTTATTCCACAGTCAGCAGAGTGGATTCAAGAAGCAGCTAGCAATTTTGACCCAAATAACAACTTGGTAAATTTAGCCGATGGTCGCGCAATTGGCTATCGGCAATTAATTGTTTGTCCTGGCATTCGCCTAGCATGGGAGAAAATTACTGGCTTGCAAGAAACTCTAGGTAAAAATGGGGTGACTTCAAATTATTCTTATGAACTAGCACCGTATACTTGGTCATTAGTTGAAAATATTAAAACAGGTAAAGCCATATTCACGCAACCACCAATGCCGATTAAATGCGCTGGTGCACCACAAAAAGCTATGTATCTTTCATGTGATCATTGGCTACAAAATGATCATCTGGATGAGATTGATGTTGAATTTAATACCGCAGGTGCAGTGCTTTTTGGTGTGGCTGACTTTGTGCCGCCATTGATGGAATATGTAAAACGTTACCATGCAGAGCTAGTGTTTAATTCTAATTTGGTACGTGTCGATGGAGCTAATAAAGTTGCTTATTTTGAGATTAAAGATAGTGAGGGAAATGTTAAACAGCTGGCAAAGTCTTTTGATATGTTACATGTCACACCGCCACAAATGGCCCCTGATTTCTTGCGTAACAGTCCCTTGGCAGATGCTAGTGGCTTCTGCGAAGTTGATCAGCAAACACTGCGACATCCACGTTATTTAAATGTCTTCTCACTTGGTGATGCCTGCTCCTCGCCTAATGCAAAAACTGCAGCTGCGGCAAGAAAACAAATTGTCGTAGTTGCTGAAAACGTTTTAGCTGAAAAAGAAGATCGAGATTTAACAACTATCTACGACGGTTACGGCGCTTGCCCATTAACCGTAGAAAATGGCAAAGTTGTCCTGGCAGAATTTGGTTTTGGTGGTAAATTGCTGCCTACTCTTCCGCTTAAACCTACATCAGCTAGTCGATTTAATTGGTTTCTTAAGGTAAAAGTTTTTCCCTGGTTATATTGGAACGGAATGTTAAAAGGTAAAGAATGGTTGGCCAGACCCAGTAAAACACGCTGACTGATTGATGCCTAGATCCTGTAAGTCGCACACATACCGCATAACAGATTGTTCCATATAGCAAACATCATTCTTTGAGGATATCAATAAGTGTTCCTCGCAGAATAAAATTCACTCTATGGAACAATGTGTTACACATTATATGCACGATCACCTGCAGGATCTAGGTGATAATTTTTCTGCCTATCTAGCCATCGTCATTCCTGCGTGTTTTTAGCAGGAATCCAAATCGAAAAAGGTGGGTGCACTATCGTTTACCCACCCTACACGACTGCGTGCATAAAATAATGATTGAAACTCAAATAATTGCTAGCTTACTTGGTTCATTGGCGGGGATTGTTTTGGCGTTAACTGGTGCCGGTGGCGCTATTATTGCCGTACCATTACTTGTTTTCGGTTTACATCTTGCGGTTGCAGAAGCTGCACCAATTGCTTTACTGGCTGTTTGCCTATCAGCAGCAATAGGTGCTTTACTTGCTCTAAGACAAGGAAAAGTACGCTATCGGGCAGCAGGACTTATCGCCATCACCGGTGCCATTGTTGCACCTGGTGGAATATGGTTAGCTCAAAAGATACCAAACACACCTTTAACCTTAGTATTTTCTATAGTTCTAGCTTACGTCGCATTTGACATGTTGCGCCAAAGCAAACTCCCCAATTGTGAAACAGAAGATTTAACATCTCGCACCTTTACGAAACCTTGTTTACTTGATTCATCTAATGGACGTTTAGTTTGGACTAGGCCTTGTGTTGGAGCACTAACACTATCCGGTGTTACTGCAGGTTTTTTGTCTGGTTTGCTAGGTGTGGGAGGTGGTTTTGTTATTGTTCCAGCACTAAAAAAAGTAACAGACCTTCAAATGCAATCAATTCTAGCAACAGCACTGGCAATAATTGCATTGATATCTGCAACCGGAGTCATTTCTGCCACATTAATGAACACCATGAACTGGTCAATTGCAATGCCTTTTGCTGGTGGTGCAATTATCGGAATGTTACTTGTACGAAGTTTTGCTAACAGTTTTTCAGCACAAAAATTACAGCAGAGTTTTGCTGTAATAGCGATTTGTGTATCGCTTGGCATGATTGTTAAGGTGATATAGGCTTATTATCTAGATCCAATAAATGATCGTGCAGTGTGTAACAGATTGTTTAATATTACAGATTGTAAAAACTTGAACGTCAAGTTATAGGAAACCAATTATGATTGACATTATTCGAATGAATGCATAGCATGAGGGAACTTTGCAATCATATTGTGCTTTCTGGAGAATAAAGAATGGGTTCACTTTCAATTCGTGGTATTGATAACAACTTATCAGAACAACTCAAAAAAAATGCTTCTGCAGAGCAGAAGAGCGTAAATCAACTTGTTATTGACATTTTAAAACAGCATCTTGGAATAATTAAACATAAAAAGTTTACTCGAAGTTATAGCGACCTAGATCAGCTCTTCGGTAGTTGGGATAATGAATCTTTTGACGCGATTAAAGAAAAAATTGACTCTGAGCGTAATATTGATGATGAGCTTTGGAAATGAATAAAGTACTAATTGATACCAATATTTATTCTCATGCAATGCGTGGAAATAATGAAGTAACCAGTTATTTAAGGCAGGTTACAGATATTGGCATCTCATCCATTTCTATTGGAGAGTTATTATCTGGGTTTCAAGCTGGAAATAAAGAAAGTATTAACCGCCAGGAATTAAATGTCTTTTTGGATTCACCCCGAGTCACTCTTTATTATGTTGATGAGGTAGTAGCCGAATTCTATAGCTCCATTCTTAACCAACTTAAAAAACAAGGCACTCCAATTCCAACAAACGATATTTGGATTGCCGCTATAGCTTTGCAGCAAGGTTTACCTATTTATACTTTTGACCAACACTTCGAAAATATTGCGGGTTTGTTAAGGAGTGTGCATGTAGTAATATTGCAAGACGCAGCCATATGAATTACATTGCATCATATTCTATTCATTAAGGAGGTATTAATTAATGTCTAATGTTACCGTTCAATCTAGAATTAGGCCTGAACTCAAAGAAGAAGCAGAGGCAGTATTTTCGGCAATAGGCTTGAGTACTGCTGATGCTATCCGCATGTTTCTACAACAATCAGTCAATGTTGGAGGGTTACCTTTTCGACCAACTGCGAAATCACCTAATGCCGAAACTCTTGAAGCCATGGAAGAATTAGCAAAAGGAGATAAAAAGAAATTTAATGATACGAAAAAATTCTATGATGACTTAGGTATTTAGTTCATGTATGGCTTTACACGATCATCGAAATTCCGGCGTGATATACGGCGCTGTAAACGTCAACAAAAGGATATGGATAAATTCAAAGTCATCCATGAGTTGTTAATCATGGGAGAAGAACTTCCGCCCAAAAACAAAGACCACCGGCTAATTGGAAATTGGCAAAACTATAGAGAATGTCATATCGAACCAGATTGGCTTCTTATTTACCTAATCAATGACAATGAAAACATTATTGAGTATGTTCGCACAGGTAACCATATAGATTTATTCAGCAAGTAGCCTGGATGTAGCGTAGCGGAAGAATCCGGGGTTGCAATATAGGGGATTTACCCTGGATTACGCTACGCTATATCCAGTCTACGAGCTAAAAATAAACATTAACTGCAAAAATTCCCTCATTATTGTGATCATATCTATTTAATTCCAATCGCAGATCAAGATCTTGGGATAATGAATATCTAGTTTCAAGATGTGATGTGAAAAAACGTTTACTATCGCCAAAGACAAAAACCTGATAACTGCTGGCCATTTTTACTTTTATGTTTTCAGTAATGTCATAGAACAAGCCGATTTCAGCATCACCACCAAGACGATAATTTTGTTGCAAATTACCAGAGAATTCAGTTTTTAAATCTACAAAAGAAAATAATAGAAGTGGCGAGAAATATTCTGGTCGGTAAGAAATTCCTCTGCCATAACTCCCCTTGTAGGAATTGCAATAATTACAATCATGGTCTCTTAGCGTGTCGACCTCCAGAGCCAAACGCCAAGAAGGTTTAACAAATAATGGGTCATAAGGATTGAGCGATGTAATAGAAAGAATTTTCGCTCGATCCAACCTTACTCGCTCAGTTTCTAGAAAGTAACGTAGTTTGAAATCCATAAAAATGATTTCTGAATCTTTGTCATACCCTGCATCTCTTGCCATTAAATCATGGTAGGCCGGACGGTAAGCGAATTCTAGAAAAGGTTCGTGGTCATTGTGCCCCATGCCGAGCCGAAAACGATCCGCCCCATGACCCTGATCTGGTGGTGTGGAAAAAAGGGTTGCCAAGTCATTTTCGGTATCAGTCGATTGTAAACGACTTCTGGCCAAAAGAATTGAATGGGGAATTTTTACCTCTTTACCGTCTTCTTCTTGCATGCTTTTATGCTGAAGAAGATCCATATAGGCATTTAGTAACAGTGCTTGTGATGGGACAGGAAGTTCTTTGAAATCCAGGTTATCAGGTGTGATTTTTTCCTCTACCAGATTTTGAAAAATCTGTGTTTCATTAGAGGTCATCTTTAAACGTTTATGGTTCATTTGATTGAGAACCGCAGGTCGATATACGATGTTCTTTACTAAATCTTCTTGAGCTAAAACAATTTTGACTGTATCGGCAGGGATAACACTAAACAAGAATTGATCTTTTAATCGTAGGTCTGGGTTAGCTATTTCCAGTAGGGATAGCACATGGTAGGAACAGTTTTCTTGGAAATAATAATAATCAAAATATGTTCCGCCCAGTTCCCATAAATGCAGAAGCATGATATTCAATTGATCTTCGGTGAATTTCAGCTCATATTCCCAAAGATCACGGCTTTCCCAATTATTGTATTCCTGTACTTTGGTGTAATACGGAAAAATTGCAAATCGTCCTTGGAACGAACCTACCAAGCCTTTTAAAGCATATAGCAAAGCATTTTCTGTATCTGGAATGGCAGCATAATTGGCAGCATAACTGATCAGTTTTTTATTATCTCCGGTTCTTCGGCTATCGATACGTACCAAAGTATGACCGAACATTGAAGCTGGGTTATTTAAAAAATAAGATGCAAATACTAGCGTTACACCAACTGGATCCAAGGTCTCAATCCAACGGTCTAGACGATCGCATTCTTGTGTTTTTAATCGGTTGGTGTCGAATGCTAGTTGCTGATTTAGCCATTTAAACCGGGCAGGGAAATTACACTGTGGATGCTCGTTATCTTCATCAATCTCAGCAAGTGGAACAAAGAAACTAGCAAGTGTTGCAGCTAACTCTGCTTCAGGGTCAGTTTTTCCTTGTTGAGAATTAAAGAATTCCATTCCATCTGCTTCACTGACCACACCACCAAAGGTTTTTTTGTTGTATTTTACTAATAAATTCCAGGAACGTTGTTCACTAAGTTTGTTTTCTTTAGCCTGTTGCTGCAGTTCAGCCAAATAACTTACGCTTTCTTCAACTCTATCTTGGGAATTAGCAAGGCCAGAAAACAAGCAAAGCCACAAAATAAACCCTACTGCAAGGTGAGCATGTGGCACAAAAAAAGACCTGTAAGAGCAGAATTATAAAATTAGGCGAGTAGGTAGATACAGGCAGGTTTCTGCCCATATCGTTAACAAATTATGATTAATTCAATGCAGATACCGTAATACTGCAGGCTTTTGCCAGTTTATCATGAGAAGTTAATTCGTTCTCTAACTGACCAAGCAATTCTGCCGAAGTAGTTTGATCATTAATTACCAAATACTCAAACTTCTCCTGGGTCATTGTGCCGAACGCTTGATGCGATTCTGTGGAACACTGATACAAGCTGGCCAATGTGGACAGATTTTCACCTTGACCTTGCGCCATTTCCTTAACAAGACTAGTGTAGTTCTCTTGTGCAAAAACCTCTCGTTCTTTGCTAAGTTTTATCAGTCCATTATCCTCACAGTTTGATGTTCCAGAAGTGATTCCGAAGGTTTGAGACCCAGAGGTTCCATTGGTTGTAGCGGCAAAAACTTGTTTCATGCCTGATTCTGATCCGATGACTATAGAGCCTAATCCACAACCTGCTGAACCATATCCAGCGGCAAAAACAGTAACAGGAAGTGAAAGCAAGAAAGCTACCGTCATAGTTTGACTAAATTTTTTCATATTATTTTTTCCTTAAATGTATTTCATTATGTCCCAAACCAAAATCAAAACACCCACAAATACCGCATGATTTTGTAAAGCACCTGAAAATATTTATAAGACTTCAGGAAAAAAGCCTAGCGGAAATAAGCACTCTTTCCATCTAAGTTTTATACTATTTAGTTTTCTGACTGTCAAATTCCACGATCAATTGTTACCAGAGAATGATCAGGAGGTAAAACAAACTGGGAGTTGTATCTAACTTGATACGGCATCAAACTACTTAATATAGTCCTCCCGCTTATCGTACGGTACTTGAACAGACTGTTTTACCTTGCTAGCAATATTTGCCAGGTAATTATCCATAAAATGATCTTCTATACTTTCATTTCCGATATTCTCCCAGAAACTTCCTACTGATTCGCGCTCAGCATTATGCTCATCAAGATAAACAAAATGTTCACCTTCAAGTAAAATCACTTCATTACCTAAATGTTCATAGATACCATGCAAAGAATCTAATAAAGTGATAGGGGGAACCAGTGGTACCACATCATTTTTATCTACAATACGTGTCAATGGCAGAAAATCATAATGTTCGACACCACTTTTGTTGGTTACCTTGGGTTGGCCAAAATTGATGGAGTGTTCTAATTTAAAACCGTCTTTATGTAGATACATCATTAGTAGCGTTGAAATTGCTGCTCCTAAAGAATGACCAGTGACATACACTGGTTGCTGTTTGTTGAGATGAGGTGATACATCGGCATACAGCTTTGTTGTATCGTCGTTAAACCCTTTATGTACACGGATATCAAGTTTATGGTTTTTCATCGTGACATAATCTGCATCCTCAAGAACATTCTTTAAGTTAGCAGTACCACGGACAGTAATTACTTGATATCCATTTTTTATATTTCGCTCAAGAAAATACTGTACTTCGGTGCCAGGAACTGTTGCGATACGGATAGTATCTTTGAATTCACTTTGAATTTCTTGATTCGTTTTATAATAAGCAGCTTTAGCGCGTTTGGCGTACCAGTTAATACAATCAAAATCAATTGGCTTTGTATCTGCGACTCCTCCAGATTGTTTGCTAGCTAATATTGTTTGGCAATGTATGTGATTAAAATCTATTGGTTGTATATCCATAATTACTCCGTATAGGTTTAAGGGACGAGGAAATAATAATTTGTCCATTTATACTTGCCCTTTTACCCTGTTTTTTCGTTGGTCCTCCGGTTACATAGAATAACTATGCGCCCTACGGAACGTCTCAAATCAGAGCAAAATGACTTCGCCTAAATGGATAAATTATTATTTCCTAGTCCCTAAGTTAAATTTCTATGGAATCTCCCATATAACGTCACTCCTGCTAAAAGCATGCAGGAATGACGGAAAGGGATGTCTTTAGGTAAGCCGGTATTTAACAAATAACAATAAATCGTTATCTTCTCTTAGTTCCTTATCCCGAACTCAGGGTAATATACTAAAATTATCAGTTTGTAGATGTGATAATTCCCACTCTGCTCTGCTTTTTTACTTTGGCGTAGGCCATCTTTACCATGTCGACTAAAACAATTACCAAAAAATACCATACCTGGTTGTTACGTTTATTCTTTTTATTTGTCATGTTTATAACAATGCTGGGGGCTGGCGGGTACTGGTTGTTAACCACTACATCTGGTTTGCAATGGTTGTTATCAACCACATCACAGCTTAGTGCAGGTCGTATTTCCTTTACTGGTGTTGGTGGTACATTCAGCACAATACGTGCCGAAGCTATTAATTTTGTCGATGATGAACAGCAATTTACTATCCAAGATTTTAAATTTGATTGGCAACCGTATGCTTTGTTTTCCGGTAAATTACTGGTTAATCAATTGGCTGCTGAAGATGTTGAGGGTTTAGTAGTATCTTCTTCAGAACCATCCTCTTTACCTGAAAGCTTGCAGTTACCAATTTCATTATCTATTCAGAAACTAGATATTGCTAGCTTACGTCTATTTGATGAAAAGTCTGATACACCTAATTTTGTTGCCAATAATTTATCACTACAGTTGGAAAGTGATGGACAAATACATCATCTGTCTGATTTACAACTACATTCAGAATTTGGCAGTTTGCAAGTATCTGCTCAGATTGCAGGTGAGCAGCCTTTTGCTATATCAGCGCAGGCTAAACTAAGCACCAACGACTTACCTGTAACCTCTATTACAACTCTAATTACAGGCAACTTAGCTCAGCTTGATGTGAAGGTTGCTGCTACCAATGAAACGCTTAAAGGACGTGGTGCTGTACAGCTTCAACCGTTTGCTGATTTTCCAGTTACTAGCATGCAGCTGGCGATTACTGGGCTAAATCCAAATACTTTTTCATCCTCAGCACCCACAGCTGATCTTACGTTACAGACTAAACTTAAGGAAAATAGTAAAGGACAGCTTGCTGGCAAATTGATGGTGAAGAATGATGCTGCAGGATCATTTGATAATAATCAATTACCGATACGTGCAATTAACACAGATTTAAAATTGACAGCTGATTTTATACAACTTGAGCAGTTGTTATTACGCTTAACTGATGATGGTTCTATTTCAGGTAATTTATCTTGGCAACATGAACTAGCTGCAGGAGTGGCTGATTTAACAGTTAGTAAACTTAATCCGCTGGCATTAGATGCACGCTTACAGGCGGCAAATATTAATGGCAAAATTCAATTAGATGGTGATACTGTTGTGCAACAAGGAAGCATTGCTTTAAATGATGAGTCGTTAAGTCTAGATGCAATTTTTATTCATAAGAATGAAGTTGTTACACTGAAAAAATTGCAATTAAAACGTAACCAATCGGTATTAACCGGAACTGGCGCACTAAGCCTTGCTGAACAGCAAACCTATTATTTTGATGGAGAGATTGAAAAATTTAATCTTGCTGATTTTTTGCAGGCTCCACCTTCTAACTTAAATGCTCATTTAAAAATAGCTGGTAAATTAACTCCTGATATCAGTGGCTCAGCACAATTTAAATTTAACAAAAGTCAACTGGATTCGCAGCCTGTCACAGGTAATGTGGCTGTTAAATTTAATACCTTTAAACAAGCTAAAGGGATAATTGCGCTACAAATTGGTGAGAATTCTATTCATGCTAAAGGTGGCTTTGGTAAACCAAACGATCAACTGCAACTAGATATTGTCGCGCCTGATTTAAGCCAAATTGGTATGGGCCTTGCAGGTAGTTTTAATTTGCAGACTAACCTCTCAGGAAGTGTAAATGCTCCTGAAATTCATTTTGACATGACTGGTAATAATCTTAAGTTACCAGGTGATCATGCTATTACCAGTTTAGTTGCGCAAGGTGGTTTGCATAACAAAATGATAGCGTTAAATATTACGCTTGATGATTATCAAATAGAAAATGAAACTAAGCTACAGCAACTAAATATTGTCATTGATGGGCAGCCATCAGAGCACAAATTTACAGCAAATGCACAGATAGATGATGCTATCCAAATAAAACTCGCCGCAACAGGTGGATTAACTGCATTAGAACCTATTAATCTTGATTCGACATGGAGCGGACAACTATCACAGTTATCGGTAACTGGCCCGTTTCCACTAGATTTAATCGCTGCAACCAAACTTAAACTAAGTAAAGAGCAAGTCTCCTTAGCTACCACAGAATTAACACTCGGCGGTGGGCAGGCAAAAATTAAAGAAACTCAATGGACACCACAAAAGTGGCACAGCCAAGGGAAATTCACTGGCATTTCTTTACGCCCAGATAGCGATGACACTGAGAATCAACCAGAATTGCAACTTGGTGGTGAATGGAATGTTACCTCGGCAGACAATTTAACTGGATTCTTAAATATTGCACGTGAACAAGGTGACTGGGTTTTAACTGGAGAAACTCCATTACCACTTGGTTTGCAAACATTACAACTTGCTGCCAAAGCTAGTCAAGGAAATTTAAGTGCAGAATTAAAGGTAGTGGGCGAGCGAGTTGGGGTAACTAATGCGCGGATTAAACTACCATTGTCACATTCAGATGGCAGTTGGGGAATATCACCAAATGCAGCAATGGATGGCCAATTAGATATCAAGATAGATGATATAGCCTGGATTGGACAAGCTTTAGGAGAGAACATAAAAAGTGATGGTCAATTTGATTTGCAAGCAAAAATTGCTGGTACTTTAGAACAACCGGAACTACAGGGTGAGATTCATGGTGATAATTTGGCGCTGGAGCTATTAGAACACGGCATACAATTACAACAAGGCAAACTGGAAGCCAAGTTTGATCAAGAATTATTACAGCTTAATCAGTTAAACTTTGTTTCTCCAGATGCGCCAGCACCTGATGATCCTTTGCTAGACAAACTGAAATTAAAACAAACCTCAGGTAAGCTTGCAATATCGGGCACTATTGGATTAGCTGGAAACGATAGTCAGTTAGAAATCAAGCTAGATCATTTGCCACTCGCTCATGAATCTAATCATTGGATTATTGTTTCTGGAGAAACTAATGCTAGTTTTAGCGATAACACGTTAAGTATTAATGGAAAAATAACTGCTGATGCTGGATTTATATCCCAACCACCCGCTGGTCGACCACAGTTATCTGAAGACATAGTTATTACTGGGCAAGCAGTACCTGATTCACCAGCACTACTAGTTAACCTGGATGCAACGCTGGATTTAGGTAAACAATTTTATCTGCGTGCATCCGGTCTAGAAGGCCGTCTTGCTGGTCGCTTACATTTAGAAAGTGATAAACACCAAAATTTGAATGTTACCGGCTCAATTGCTACTCACGACACTTCATTTGAAGCTTATGGGCAACTTCTAAAAGTAGAGCGCGGCCTAGTATATTTCAACGGTCCACTGGATGATCCGGGACTTAATGTATTAGCAATCCGCGAAGAAGTCCCAGTCCAAGCAGGGGTTGAAGTCCTGGGTACTGTGCGTCACCCTAGAGTACGTTTAGTATCTACACCAAATATGCCAGACCCAGAAAAGCTTTCTTGGCTAGTATTTGGCCGTTCACTTGAATCTGGTGGGGTTGATGCTTCAATGTTAATCGCTGCTGCAGGATCTATATTGGGTGGGCAATCAGGTGGGATTACGCGACAACTTAGACAAGCACTAGGTGTTGACGAATTATCTATTCGACAAAAAGGAGATAGTAGCTCGTCAGCAGTTAGAACAGATCAAACCTTGATTAATCAAACTGCTAGCACATTAACCGGCGGGCAACTTGGTAGCAATACCTTAAGTGGTCAAATTGGCACCGTTGGAAAACGTATTTCTTCACGTGCTTACATCAGTTATGAGCGCGGCTTGGCCACTAGCAACGCTGGCGTTACAAAACTTACTTACACTCTAACACCTAGAATAAAAGTTGTTACTCAAGCAGGTATCGATAGTGCAGCCGATATTTTTTATACCTTTCAGTTTGATTGAGGTTGTTGAATGATAATTTTATAGTTGTTCATTGATAATAATCATGCAACCAGATGATTTAATAGATATTGAAATTAATAAAAATAATTTTCACAATGAGGGGTAGGGTGCATGGAATGCACCCTACGTGTAATTTTTTGCTATCAAAAGAAAGTAGCTTGGATGAAGCGCAGCGGAATCCGGGGACAATTCATTATTAATGATAGGTAATGCGGTTTATTCCAGTATCGCAACCCCGGATTCCGCAAGCTCCATCCAGGCTAATAGCTCAAACCAGGAAGAGTTGCGCCATCTAAATTACTTGCAAGATAAAATTTTACACCTGATACTTTGGCGTTTTTCAAGTTAACAGATGTCAAAATAGCTCTAGTAACATCCGCCTGCTCTAAATTAGCGCACTGTAAATCTGCATTGGTTAAGTTTGCACCGATAAAATTTACATTTATTAGCTTTACTACATAACCAGTATCAGAAACCTCACGGTAGCCACCATCGACTGAGGTTAGATTTGCATTACTAAGATTCGCATTTGACAAGTCAACGTCAAGTAACATCGCGCCCTGTAAATTGGCACCAGATAGGTCAATAGAACTTAAATTAGCTTTTCTTAAATCCTTGTTTGATAAATCGACTTGAGATAAATTTGGTATAGAATCTTCTGCTGCACGAAACTGATTCCACGCTGCAATGCCAGGTGTTTCACCTCTTAACAACATTAACGCCTGTTCTTTATTAACTTCCAGTTGTTTGTCTGTTGTACATAAATCAAATCCATTGGCTTTATTATAATCATCTCGTTTTTGCGAATCATACAAAACTTCGTAAGCTTCATTTAGCTGTTTCATTATATCTTCTGCATCTGGAAACGTATTTCTGTCAGGATGATATTTTTGTGATAATGCTTTATAAGCTGCTTTAACCACTTCTGATTCAGCTGAACACGAAATTTGAAGTATCTTGTAGAAATCTTCTTTCATACGTAGCGTCATAATTTATTTGCAAGTGGGATTCTAGTCATGCGTGTCAAAATGACGGCGCAATGCCCTGCGGTTATTGCGCCCTACTAAATTTGTTTATTAATTATTTCTTCAACATTAAGAATTAATTGCTTTACTTCTAGGTCTTCCTTAATCAATTGCTCGAACTTTGAGACTAAACCAGATACGCTACCATAATGACTCAAGCCAAAATATTCTGCAATCTCGGTTAACGGTAATCCTGTTAATTTACGACAACAATAAATAGCTGCCGATCGTGCAATATTCTTCTTCCTACGTCCCCGAGTAACCAATAGAATTTTTTTCTGAGGTGTAGCAAACACAACTGAAACTGCGCGTACAATAATTTTCATTGAGGGAACAGGTTTCAATCTCTGTGCTTCTGGTATCTCGCGATCAATAGGTGCTTTGGCGTGTATATATTTCAAAAAGTCATTGCTACCTAGAACAGGTGGACATTTCTTTTTGTTATAGAACAGCTTAGTTTCTTTATCTATACCGGTTTTCACAAAAGTCTGATAACAATCTTGTGGTTGGTGATTTTTAACCATATCTAAGATAAACTTTGTCTGCAACCATTCTAGACGTGGTTCAATGCCAATATATGTTCGAAAACTGGACCATTGATATTCCTCAGCTGAAAGTGTTAATCCTGCTACAACTGGGCTAAGGTGGATATACCGGCTGACATTCAATAAATAAGCATTAGGTTCAACCAGAATAGCCTTATAGCGACCTCGAAATAAAGGCCCGTCGGTATCTTCTGCACGGTTATAACGCTGGGTGTATATTCCACTTAAATGTCGCATTGCACGCTGAAGATTGCCCTTTGGTGTATGCAACAATAAATGATAATTGTTATCCATCAAACAATAAGCATGTGTTTCCACTTGAAACATTTTACTTATCTCTGACAGCAAATTCATAAATAGCAAACGATGGCTATCATTATGAAAAATATTTCTATGACCTGCTCCTCGGTTCGTAACATGATACCAAGCGCCGGGAAATTCAACTCTTAATGGACGTGACATAGACAGGAGTATATCATAGCTTTATATAAGACAATAGATTTGACCCCTAGGGATCCATAGGGGTTGAGGCCAAGTGGTTGCAGGGAAAAATAATGCCTGTAATTAATTATATTAAACTGCAAGGCATCCTTCATTTCTAGGTTTATACTTTACCTAGGAAAGGCACGAGAAAAAGATAAAATCGGTAATATGTAGCTTGGGTAAAGCGAGTAGCGAAACCCAGCCTCGTACTGTTATGAAACAACCCTCGTCATTCCTGCTAAAAACATGCAGGAATGACGATGAAGTGTAAACTACTTTTTAATCAATATGAATGATGCCAACTGCAAAAATTAACAGACAGAATAATAAGGTAACATTATTCGGAAATCAATAAACCAATAAATAGAATTGGTAGGCCTGATTGTCGCCATAGCAGAAAAGATTAAATTTCACCTAGATCCTGCAAGTGATCGTGCATATAATGTGCAACAAATTGTTTCATAGAGTAAATTTTATTCTGCATGGAATACTTATTGATATTCCCAAAGAATAAAATTTACTCTATGGAACAATCTGTTGTGCAGTATGTGTGCGATCGCTTGCAGGACCTAGGTTTCATTAAAGATTAAAAAAGGAAACTAGATTATGTCGTTACATATTGTGTGCCCACATTGCCATGCTATTAATCGTGTTCCGCAGGGACGTCTTGATGCAGCACCAAAATGCGGTACTTGTCACTTAGCTTTATTTACGGCTCAACCTATCGAATTGAATGAAGGCAATTTCAGTAGACATGTTTCATACAATGATATTCCTGTACTCATTGATTTCTGGGCACCTTGGTGCGGTCCATGTAAAATGATGACTCCAGTTTTTGCTAAAGTAGCCACTATTTTGGAACCAAACATTCGTTTAATAAAAATTAATACTGAAGAGCAACAAAGACTGGCTACTAGTCACAATATTCGTAGCATTCCAACGTTGGCATTATTCAAAAATGGCCAAGAAATAGCGCGACAAGCAGGTGCAATGAATGAACAGAACCTGGTGCAGTGGGTGCAGTCATATGGCGGGTAGAATTAGCACGTAGCTCGGTAGGGTGTAATAACCGCAGGGCATTACACCTGTTTGCTGTTGAAAACAGCAATATCCGACGTAATTCCTTTAATAGCAAATCCAGCGTAAGTAGTTTGATGACACCCTATTCACAGCCAAATCTACAGAAACAATAACGCTGGTGTATTGGGTATAGCACGTAGGCTTGTTTTGTGTAATCACTTAATTTTTAATGGTGATTGATCATCATTACAATTCATTATCTTTTACTTCATAGATTTCCAGCCAGTCAGCAGTTTCTTTAATGGTAATGGTGGAAATTTCATTCAAGATGCTGGTCATTTGACTGGTGGTTAGGGTTGCTCTGTTGGTTAATTTATTACGCCTAGAGATTAGCGCGGTACGCATGCTTAGTGAACGTTGTGATGAAATATCAAATTCGGCATGGTTACGAATTGCATAAGCAGTTGTGGCGCAGATTGGTAGAATTGCGGCACCCAATGCCAGAGTGTAGGAAATAACATCAGAGATTGTTTTTGTATCGAGTGCTAAATTTATGGAAATGGTGATTAATTTAAGTGCCACCACCACCACCGTGGCGAAAAACAATCGAAAGCTCCATTCTCTTAGCTGGTTTCCTAGAACACGCATAGTCGCCGCATTTTGGGTGTGGTAGTTGATTTGTTTGTTGATCCAATTGGTTATTATGAAATTATTGGTGTCTTGTTTGTATTGTGCGTCTAAATGGCAGCTATTAAAACCAGCCCAACGATTAATCATTTCGGTGTAAATATATAACCAACTTCGTCCAACAGCACTGTGCCCAATGACTTCTCGGTCGAGATATTCAACTGTATCGCGAAAGTCATGCATTACGTAGGGTCTACCCAACGCTGACAGATAAAGCATCGGCCGTAAGAATTCTGCCAAGCAACGATATTCCAACCAATGGTCGTGGTATTTTTGTTGGTGATCTTTTTGGTAAAGCGCATGAATCGCTACTAGTAATGTTAATTCAACCAGTACGCATATCAGTACTACACATGGATAGGCTTTAAAAGCGAGTGCACATGCAGCGGTGATCAAGGCCGCTGCACCAAGTAAATAGATCCATACAAAAATGCTGCGATGGATACGAGAATAATAATTGGCTAGTCGATCAGCACGTAGATAGGCAGCGAAATATTTGTTTAGACTAGTTTTAGCAAGATGATCTTCGACATTACTTGGTTCTTGCGCTGTAATCGGATGCGTATTTTTTTCTTTTAATGTTTCCAGTTCTTTTTCTATTTTTACTGGTGTTGCAATAATATTTTTTAAGAAATCAAATGTTCTGGCTATAGGATTCTTATATTCTTGTTTAAGTTTGATTGGTCCAGTAAAATCAAAATCAGCTTTGTTATCTGCTGGTGAAAGTAGGTTTTGATCTGCTTGATACTGTTTAAATCGATCAAATATTTCTTGTCGGCGAGACTGGGAAACATCATCTGCAACTTCCAATATATCTGAAAACAATAATACCCGCCGTAATTCTTCTAATAGCAAATCCAGCGTGAGTAGTTTACTGCTATCCTGTTCACAGCCAAATCTACAGGAGCAATAACACTGTGTAGGTGTATTAGGTAGAGTGGAAATATGAATCACTGGAACGCCATTTTGTCTGGCAGCATTGACGGCAGTTGCGGTACCTTTGTCCTCGCTGTCGTCGCCATTATAGACAGCAATCAAAATATCACTGTGCGCCACCAGCAAACGGCTGCAATCCTTATAAGCTTGGTCGCGATTGTTTAGGTTGCCATCCATTTCAATAACTTGTACAGATGGTTGCCCGTGGTTCATACGCGCTAAAATTGCGTTAAATTCAGCCACAGTGCCCAGTTGTTGATCAATAACACTATTCTCAGGTAGAAAATCTTGCTCAAAATCTTTCTTTGAAAAAGGTAAGATACACGCCAGTTCATGGCTAAATGGGATCAATTCAGGTTGAATACATAGCCTATCAGCACCTTCTGCTAATGAAGAAATAATACGAATAACCGGCTGGGTGTCTTTTGCATATAAAGCGGATGCGGTTTCATCGGTGGCTAGTTGTTGGATAGCATGGCCGATATTGGTATAAGTTGCCTCGATTTCGGACTGCAAACGTTGTAACTCTGTTGCAGGTAATTCTCTATGACCGACTACACCAATACGCAAAGTCATCGGCACCAGAGGATTGGTGATCATGTTTTCATAGATAGGCTGGTTGTGTGTTTGTGTTGGCTTGTCAATGTCCACAGGTTTTTTCCTCTGATTTAATCTCGCGTAATAATTGCGGGATGCTATGCACTGAATCACGATCTTTTTGGCGTTCACTTTCTGGTAGCTGATCCCAATCTTTTAAACAAGGAGATAAACGTTCATCAGTGTTTTTAGGCCCGTCTGTAAGTATCCAGCCATCAAGCAGCTTTTCCGCTACCCAGCGTTCATGCTCCATGCATGCTAAATGTTCAATTATTTCTGGCTTTTCGAGTAGATGCTCAATAGATTCAGCAGTGTAATCTAGGCTGCCGCTGATGATCCTGCATTTTATTTCTAAATGATCAGCTTGATTGCGATTAGCATCTTTCAAAGTTTCGAGTAATTCTCTCCAGCAGGATAACGAGGGATTGTTTTTAAGCGTATCACCGGCATCAATTTGTGACGTTACATAATTATTATGAATGGTAGTAGCTAGTTGATCATGTTTAGTGTTAAAAATATTTTCAAGATTAAGCAGTTCTTCTGTTGGATAAACAAACGTAAATTGGCTATGTGATTTTAATACTGGTTCAGTACGCTTTGCCAATAAATCGTTTGAGAACTGGCACACAATAATCGGGCAAGTTAGGCTAAGTCGGGCGAGTAATTTTGACCAAATCAAAGTTGCCTTAGTATCTGCCGCACACAAATAAACCATATTTGGCTTGAATTCATCAATCAATTGTTGTGTTGTTTGAGGGCTTAAAAAACTTAATGTAGTATCTTTAGCGCTAATTTTTATAATGCTAGACAGAACTGAGTGTTGTTGATTTAATGCGGTCAGTTTAGCCTTTACTTGTGGGCCAACCAAGGTGATGTGAATAGGTTGAGATTTGCCATAATGGCCTAATTTAGCCAATTGTAGAATTAATGCCTCTGTAAAATCATGCGTTCCAAGAAGTAGAATTTTGATTTCAGGCAGAGTTTTTATTTTATTGAGTAATACTATATCTGGCCCATGATTATTCAGTAGCCAACGTGCTGCCTTTTGATGTGCGTTGATGATTCCGGCTGAAAAGTTAGGGTAATCTTTTGAAAATATATCATCGTCATAAAGTACTGCTGCTAATTCAGAGTTATGTATATGGATCATACAGTTTAATAAAGACGTTCTAGGGTTATCTTTCTTTAATTGATAGGCCTGGATAACAACCTCACTATTGGTTAAATCATGCGCGGTTAATGCTAGTAAATACTTAGCTTCAAGAACCCTTGCGTTGATCAAATTAACACTATCTTTGGGATCACCAACAATTACATAAGCGCCTTTACGCCGTGCTGAATCCAAATGAACATTGGAAGGATTAGATTCAATCACCACTGTTTTAATCTTGTCAGTTATCAACACCTGGGTCATGAGCCAACTTTGCTCATCCAAACCACAAACTATTGTGTGATTGTTTAACCAACGTATCCGCCATGATAGAAAACTACCGTGCAGCATTCGTAATACGGCTATGATTACGGCATAACCTAGTAGCGCTGGTGCCAACCAACGTGCCACTTCAAGTTTCAAGGAAATGCCTCCAGTTGGTGTATACCAGGGAATATCACCTGTCGGCGCATAAAATCCAAAGGTAAATAACGCCACAGTTTTATACAACAGATCAAGCATGCTCATATGTTGTTCTGAACCAGCATAATAATCCGCATAACCACAGAATCCTAAGACTATAGCCAACGGTATGCCTAAAATAAGGATCCATAATTCACGGTGTGAAAAGACAGTGTCGGTAGTTTGTAGCGGTGGTTTAAACATGCTTTAAATCCAATGTAGGTTATTGTTCTAAGCGGCGTTGAAGTTCTTCAATCATCCAGGCATCATTTGGTACTAGAATATTACATTGTTGCATTGCCAAAGCAACACTCAAGGCTTTGCTTAAATAATTCTTGTCATTAGTAATTTCACATAACTAATAATTAAATCCCGTTACCATTGGGCATTACCTGGATCGGCCTGGGACAAGCGCTCACGAATATTCAGACTTGCCTGAAAAGGCTACCAACTTAGGGTAGGCCATCAGTAAAATTAATTAGACGAGCGGCACGGAGTAATATCCCATAAAGTTATCGGTATATATATACTTTTGGAAGTGGGACTTTAGTCCCGCCTCATGTGTTATCAAAACACAGCAGTTATTGTATGTGGTGTATGGAATGTATCCTACCTGATTTCATATGTTTGGTAGGCAGAGTATTTTTCACCTGCTGTTGCAGCAGGCAGTGTTTCGCCATTTTTTTTATAAATCTCTATTACTTGTCATTGTAATCTTATTAAACATGCTTACACAAATGGTGCAATGCCCTGCGGTTATTGCACCCTACCGTGCTGAAAAGGCTACCAACTTAGGGTGGGACATCAGTAAAATTAATTAGACGAGCGGCACGAAGTAATATCCCATAAAGTTATCGGCATATATATACTTTTGGAAGTGGGACTTTAGTCCCACCTTATGCGTCATCAAAACACAGCAGTTATTGTATGTGGTGTATGGAATGTATCCTACCTGATTTCATATGTTTGGTAGGCAGAGTATTTTTTACCTGCTGTTGCAGCAGGCAGTGTTTAGCCATTTTTTTTATAAATCTCTATTACTTGTCATTGTAATCTTTATGCTTACACAAACTACTGTGCTGTGATCTTGAGCATTCACGACATCGTTCTTTAAGCAATTATATGTCCAGCATTGTCGCAAGTTTAGTGGCCTATTCTTATCAAGATAAAAAGCCATCCCTAGATTTACGTAACGCAAATTTACTGTCATCAACTATGATGGCTTAAACCGAACTCAGGTTACTTACCATGCCTAATCAATCTGATGCTTTAATGACAAAGTGTAACTGATTGTTATTATGGATAAAGAAGTGGTTGTCCGAGGTGAGCGGAAATTCACCTGATAATCCCACTGCTCCGCAGTCCATTATCAGGTGAATTTCCGCTCACCTAGGCATTATGAGGCCATTACAAAATTACATGAGATTGTCATAAGGAGTTACTTTGAGTCTAAGTAAAGAATTATTAGATCGTCTAATATGTTCAAAATATATCTTCCACAAAGGGGTTGATATCCTTGAACGGGGCGAGCCTTTTTCTTCTGGATTAGGTGTGCTGCACTTCCAAGATGCAGCAGAGATGGTTCTAAGAACCATAGCAGAACATTTACACTGCAGTTTGAAAGAAAATGCTGCTTTTAACCAAATAATTGATTCAATCGATAGTTTTGGTGTCCTAGAACTAACCCACAGAAGCGCTTTAAATCAACTAAATAAGGCCAGAATTAATTTTAAACATTTTGGCTTAGAACCAAAGCGTGAAGATGTAATTAAATTTCGTCACGATTTAGAGGAGTTTTTCCCAAACGCCCTTAAATCGTTTCTGGATGTTGACTTTCATTTAATCTCTTTAGCCAATTTGATTGAACATAGGCGCACAGAGAATTTCGTGAATGATGCTGAAGAGCTAATCAAAAATGGAAGCTACCGGGACTCTATTTGTTCGTCAGCTATTGCGTTTACAATTTTTAATTCGCACTACAACAAAGAACGTGAAAGTTATTGGAGAGCCCCCTTCAGACGGATAGAAGATGCAGAACTTCAAAGATGGGTGGAAAGTATTGAAGAAATTGTATTAGACCAACAGGCCCAATTAAATCTCATTATGAATGGCATAAATTTAGCCAATTACAGACGTTTTCAAAGATGCGTACCTGTTGTGCAACTTACTGACGCGGGAACATACCATGTATCCACCTTGGGGGATAGAGGGCAAATGGAACCCTCTTTAGAGAATGCCTTGTTTTGCTATAATTTTGCAATTGATTCCATCTTGTTAATGAAAGCCAACAAACTACCTTCGATGTATCCATTTCAGGAACCAGTAAGAAAATTTAAGGTAGTCAAAAAAAGTCCCATCATAGTATGGCCTGGCGATGGCCAAGAAATTATTAGGCATACGGAAATTGGTGAAATTTTTTCTGCTCGTCATGAGAGAAATGACAAAGCAGAGCATGTCGCTATAATCTTTGACGGGGATGATGCGTTCGTTGAAAGTACATGTGTTACCGCTGCCAATTGATCTCATTTGCATTGTTAGCCTAATAACTTATCATACTCATCATGTGTTCCTATCCAGAACCACTGTACACCGGATGTTACTGGAACGCCTATTGCACGATAATTTATGCCAATACGAACGCTTCGGTAACGGCCACGACAAACTTGTTTGAAATATAGAGAAGGGTGTGATGGGTTTTCTTTCAAAAGAGCATAATTATGTTGTGCTGATTTTTGTGTTTTCTTAGGAAGTGCATCGAAATAGCGCCAAAACTTTGTTGAGGCATAGTGCTTCAAATTTCTTGTGCCTTTCCTGTTTTATATTCTGCAATTGCTTCTTCCGCCAGGGTATCTAGTTTGCCAGCTGCCGCATCAGCTTCAATTTGCGCATCCCAAGCGTCCGAATCATGCTTTGCAAACCAAAGTCTGAATTCAGCCAATTCTTTTAGTGAAAATTTTTCTATTTCTTTTTCAACAGTCTCTACTGCTGTCATATGATTTACCTCTTATAAGTGTTCTGATAAAACCATTTTCTCGTCCCTTGAGCTAATGCTGTGATGGTTAGGCGTATTACCAGTTAATACGATTTGGATCAGTTTGTTCTAGAAACTCATTTGATAGATTAGAAAGCAATTTTTCATGCGCGCTCCTTAGGTAAACAAACTATCTACTTCTTCAGGTGGTAATAACTTGCGCCTTTTTAAGAGTTTTAGGTTGTAGTGTTGGTTTGTTGAAGTCGAATTTCATGATCGCCATTTTCTTGCAATTTGAAAGTTATTGCAAATTTCAGATGGGGTGTGAACGTTAATAATATCTATTACTACTGGTTTTCATTCTCGGGAATTCTGGGGAGTGCGGCCGAGCAAGGTCGATAATTCCAGCGGGTGTGAATCCCGTTCCGGCAAGGCAGGTCAGCCACCGGATAGCAATCATCGGACAGGCGGAGGCAACTCCAAATGTTAAGCACGATGGGCGCAAGCCAACAGGCCGTAAACAACAGTTGAAGTGATTTAGCCTCGAAAGACTCTACACGAGCAGGGTGACAGAGTTCCCCTTCTGGAAGCCTCCATTTTATGATATGACAGACAAGTGTCATAAAGCTGCTACACAATATTTAATTATTGCGTATATGACACTCTAAATTAAGTATTGTGTCCCCAGAATTCCCAAGCTGTAAGGAAATATCTCCCGTCTGGGCATAAAATCCAAAAGTAAATAACGCTACCGATTTATATAATAGGTCAGACGTGGTGGTGACTTGCTCTGAGTTGGCATAATAATCCGCATAACCACAGAATCCTAACCCAATTATTACTAAGGCACATATACCAAGAATACAAAGCTCATAAGGAGAAAAAATAGCGTCACTGGTTTGTCTAGATTGTTTAAACATACTTTAAATCCAATATAAATTATTGTTCTAAGCGTTGCTGTAAATCTTCAACCATCCATGCATCTCTTGGCGCGGGGGTATTGCGTTATTGCATTGCTAAAGCAACACTCAAGGCTTTGCTTAAATAATCCTTATCATTAGTGACTTCACTTATCTTCACATAACTGATAATTAAATCCTGTTGCCATTGGGCATTATCTGGATCGGCCTGGGATAGGCGCTCGCGAATAGTCAGACTTGTCTGAAAAGGCTTACCAACTTAGGGTGAGACATCAGTAAAATTAATTAGACGAGCGGCACGAAGTAATATCCCATAAAGTTATCGGCATACATATACTTATTTGGAAGTGGGACTTTAGTCCCACCTTATGTGTCATCAAAACACAGCAGTTATTGTATGTGGTATATGGAATGTATCCTACCTGATTTCATATGTTTGGTAGGCAGAGTATTTCTTACCTGCTGTTGCAGCTGTTAGTGTTTCATCATTTTAATTTTATTAAATATTTTTACATAAATGGTGCAATGCCCTGCGGTTATTGCACCCTACTGTGTTCAATATGCCAGCGCTTCTTCGCTTTGTTCGCGACAATTTTTGATTTCTCATATTTTCCTGGTTATTTAGCGTATAAGGTACTAGATTATGCGGCTTGGGATTCAGTAGAGAGAAAATGGAGCATAGTCTTTTGGCGCGAGAGCGTGCAAAATTAGACCCTGTATTTAAAAAATCCTTCGCGGAAGAAGGCTTGATTTCAGATAGTCACAACTAAGCAATAGATTGAATTAGATTTATAAGTGGCATAATATCTTCACTAATTTTTTACAAATAAACGAGTAGTCGTGTATGTCAGGAATATTTATTAGTTACCGCCGTGATGATAGTGCAGCATATGCTGGCCGTTTGTATGATCGACTGGCAGATCATTTTGGTCGTGATCATGTCTTTATGGATATTGATCATATTGAACCAGGTGAAGATTTTGTTGAAGTAATTCAGAGCAAACTTGCCGTGGTTGATATTGCTATCGTTCTAATTGGCAAGCAATGGCTCGGTCTTACGGATCTTGATGGAAGAAGACGTTTGGATAATCCTGATGATTTTGTACGTCTTGAAATCGCTGCGATTTTAAAACGAAAGATACGGGTTATTCCAGTTCTAGTCGGTGGTGCAACTATGCCTAAATCGTTAGAATTACCTGATCCACTTGTTCCGTTGGCACGGCGTCATGCTGTTGAGATTGGTGATCATGGTTTTCATTCTAATGTCGATAAATTGATTGAAACATTGGAAAAGTTATTGGTTAAATTAGGAAATCCGATAACAAAAGCTAAAACTAAAAAACGCTACCATGTTGTTGCTTATATCAGTGCAGCGATAGCTGTTGTTTTTGGAGGGTTGTGGCTTAGTACTCAGACACCAACAAAAGAAATCGATGTTACACCCCCTGAAATAGTTGGATTGCCAGATCACCCTGTTGAACCTTTAGCGGAAATAGCTAACGCAAGGCCTTCTGGATGGGAAGAAACGGCAACTATATCTGAATTAACAAAGGCGGCTGAGCAAGGAAATGCGGCTGTACAAGCAAGGCTCGGTTTTATGTATGCTGAGGAAACTAGAGGTGTATCCAAAGATATTGCTAAATCATTTTTTTGGACACAAAAAGCTGCTGCACAAGGAAATGCTCGAGGACAATATAATCTTGGAGTAGCCTATGCAAATGGCCAAGGGATAAGCAAGGGTGAAGCAAAAGCGGTGGAGTGGTACCAGAAGGCGGCTGAGCAAGGATATGCTGGTGCACAATATAATCTTGGAGTAGCCTATGCAAATGGCCGAGGGATAAGCAAGGATGAAGCAAAAGCGGTGGAGTGGTACCAAAAGGCTGCTGAGCAAGGATTTGCTGATGCACAATTTAATCTTGGTGTTATGTATGCAAATGGCCTAGGGGTAAGTAAGAATGAAGAAAAAGCGGTGGAGTGGTACCAGAAGGCGGCTGATCAAGGATATGCTATTGCACAATACAGTCTTGGTGTTAGGTATGCAAATGGCCGAGGGATAAGCAAGGATGAGGCAAAATCGGTGGAGTGGTACCAGAAGGCGGCTGATCAAGGGTATGCTATTGCACAATACAGTCTTGGTGTTAGGTATGCAAATGGCCGAGGGGTAAGCAAGGATGAGGCAAAA
>JAJFJL010000190.1 GCA_021774055.1 Nitrosomonas sp.
ACATCAAAAGTGTAAACTACTTTTCAATCAATATGAAGGATGCCCATTACTATGGCAAATATTAAACCCGAGAACATCGTTGAACAGATGTTGCAAGCTGGAGCCAAGAAAGCCAATTTATCAATCAAGGATATGCTGATACGTGGTTTTTTAGCTGGCGTTTTTCTTGGATATGCAACTACACTAGCAATTTTAGCTATGACTCAAACTGGCTTGGGTATTGTTGGTGCAATTGTCTTTCCAGTTGGCTTTGTCATGATCATCCTGCTCGGACTTGAATTAGCAACCGGAAATTTTGCATTAATACCAATAGCTGTTAAAGATAGAAGAACCAGTTTTAGTCGTTTATTAATCAACTGGTCTTGGGTATTAATTGGCAATCTACTCGGTGGAGTTATGTATGCCGGTCTTTATTATATTGTAGTTACTAAAATGGGGAACATTGACCCAACAACAATTACAACAGCCCAAAAAATCGTGGAAATTGCAGAATCTAAAACACTTGATTACGCACGCATAGGTTTTGATGGCACGATTTCAGCTTTTACTAGCGCACTACTCTGCAATTGGATGGTAACGTTAGGTGCAGTCATGGCATTCACTTCCACAACCACCATCGGCAAAATTGCAGCTATGTGGCTACCTATTATGACTTTTTTTGCCTTAGGTTATGAACACGCGATCGTTAATATGTTTTTAATCCCCGCCGGTATTATGTTGGGAGCAAATATTACGATTGCTGACTGGTGGCTATGGAATGGATTTCCGGTGATTGCCGGCAATATTGTTGGCGGTATGATTTTTACCGGATTTTTACTTTATTGGACTCTAAGAAAAGTTTAACACGCTACATACAGGCACTTTAATGCGTATAACCTGCGAATACTTGTAGAATCTAGGTATAAATTAAGATTATCAGCATTTGTAACTATTACTATTCCCTCTTGTTTTATATTAAAAATATACAATTGATTTAGTATTATCCTGTATTGATCAACACTAACACTTTCATTGTGGTTAAATCTGCGTTAATATCGCTATTCCTTTTGAGATTTATTAGCGTTATACGTAATAGGACAATAAAGATTTAGTTGCTTATGATAAAAAGTTATGCAGCAAGATATTTATGTGAACAAAGGGAATTTGCAACTAAACACAACTCAGAAATTGTGTTGTAAGTGAAGTATGTAGTATTTATGATTAACAAATAAACTTTAACCAGGAGATTTAATATGAGTGATGAAGTCAACAACAGACAAACAGACGAGCAAGTACTTAAGCTAATTGCAATGACCACAGTTGGTCTACTCGTAGTCGGATTTCTTATCTGGTCTATGTAAGCAGAAGCTATGCTTAAACCCATTCCTAACAACCTTAGGGATGGGGATAAACTTATCAAACAGCACGGCTTCACCCCTCTGAGTTCCTCCAGTCTACCTAGAAGCATTCGCACTACATCAGTTTTTCCTTGTAAAAATCAAATCCCAAACATTGTGACCAAGCTTGATCCCACGCTGCTCAAACTTAGTTAACGGTCGATTTGCTGGTCTTGGCACATAATCATCAGCAGTATTAATAAGTTGTGTTTCCTGACTTAAAACTTCAAGTATATGCACCGCATACTCTTCCCAATCAGTGGCGACATGAATATAACCACCTGGCCTCAAGTGATTACATAATCTAGCCACAAATTCCGGCTGAATCAAACGACGCTTATGATGCCTTGCTTTGCGCCAAGGGTCTGGAAAGAAAATATGGATACCATACAAACATGCTTCAGGTAACATGTGCTGCAATACTTCAACCGCATCATGCTGAACAATTCTAAGATTAGCTAATTTAAGAGCCTCAACTTGATTAAGCAAGCTTCCAACACCAGGAGTATGCACTTCAATAGCAAGATAATCGTTTTCAGGGTGCATTTGAGCAATTTCCGCAGTAGTATCCCCCATACCAAAACCAATTTCTAAAATCTTTGCTGCATCACGATTAAAGACATAATTTAAGTCAATTATATTTTTAGTATATGGAATACCATATTTAGGAAGCAACGTCTCACAAGCGCGCCGTTGTGCATTAGAAACACGCCCCTGACGAAGTACAAAACTACGAATTGCTATTGTCATGAATACCCTACAGGAATATGCAAAAAGGTAGGGGGCATTTTACGCACCACCATACACGGTACATAGAATGCACCCTACTTTGCACTAGCAATCACACCGCTAACAGGAGAACTGGGGCTGGCGCTATAAAGTTTTTTAGCCATACGTCCGGCCAAATATGCTTCACGCCCAGCTTCAACAGCTTTTTGCATAGCAGAAGCCATTAACACCGGTTTTTGTGCTGCAGCAATTGCAGTATTCATCAATACCCCATCACAACCTAGCTCCATGGCAATGGCCGCATCTGAAGCTGTGCCAACACCGGCATCAACAAGCACAGGAATTTTTGCATTATCAATAATAATTTGTAAATTCCATGGATTCAAAATACCCATACCAGAACCAATTAATGAAGCCAATGGCATCACAGCAACACAACCAATTTCTTCCAGCTGCTTAGCAATAATTGGATCATCTGAGGTATAAACCATCACTTGAAACCCCTCTTTAATCAAAATTTTAGCAGCCTTAATGGTCTCAACCATATTTGGGTAAAGTGTTTTCGGGTCACCCAATACTTCTAATTTTACCAGGCTATGGCCTTCCAGCAACTCACGTGCCAAACGTAATGTACGCACAGCATCGTCAACTGTATAGCAGCCAGCAGTATTAGGTAACAAAGTGTATTTTGAGGGCGGCAAAACATCCAATAAATTCGGCTCATTTGAATTCTGTCCAATATTCGTACGACGAATAGCAACTGTAATAATCTGTGCACCACTAGCTTCAATCGCCGCCTGTGTTTCAACAAAGTCTTTATATTTTCCGGTGCCAACCAAAAGCCGCGAGGAATAAGCTTTGCCAGCAATAATAAGATGTTCCATGAAATCCTGTTAATAATTAGAAAACTGTTAATAGCTGTTGGATAATTGAAACCTAGATCTTACAAGTGATCATACACATTTTGCACAACAGATTGTTACGCACTATGGAACGCGCATGAAATAACTTGAGCAACTAGCACAGGATTTATGCTCATATTCAAAGCGTGTAAACAGGCGCATAGCACGGCTATGTAACTGTTTACATAATGCAGAAGATGAGCATAAAGACAAAGCTGGATGCTCAAGTTATTTCATGCACGTTCCTATATGCATGATCACTTGCAGGATCCGGGTGAAATTTAAAAATCAACCACCCCCAACAGCAACTACAACTTCAAGTTGATCGCCATCATTCAGCACCTGTTTGGCAAACATACTACGCGGGACGATTTCTCCATTACACTCAATCGCAAATCGCTTACCTTGTAGCTCCATATGTTCAATTAATTGCACCACATTCAGCGGCCCATTAAAGTCTTGTATTTGTCCGTTGATAGTCAACTGCATCATTTCATCCATTTCTAAAGATCACTGATTTCAGGTAGAATCATTCTGGAGTTGATTTTATCACCTAAATCGCGCGAGTGATTATACTTCGCGCGCTCACCGTTGCAGATTTATGGTGTGATGATTTTTGTCGAGAGCAAGGCGTTGGAACAAGTCTATAACTAGCTATATAATTGCTTCAATAACGCTAACAATCCACCAGGAAATAGCAGCGGTGAGCACGCGAAGTATATGCATGACATAATGTACAAAAACTTTATGACTAAGATATCTTGTAAGTGTGGCTCAGTGGTAAAACAGAATCGTCCCAAAGTTAAGACAATGGTTCGATTACCATACCCCGCTCCAGGGGAAACATAAGTTGTGTTACTTGACATAAAAGATTAAGCTATCAGTTATCGTATCGCAAGGAAGTTAAATTGCAAAATAAACGTCCCAAGCATCTAAACCTGCTAAAAATTAAGCAGCCTCTACCGGCCATAATTTCGATATTACATCGCATCAGTGGAGCATTACTTTTTTTCCCTGGCATCCCTTTACTACTCTGTGGCTTACAAGCTATGCTTGATTCCCAAACAAGCTATGAGGCACTGCAGGCTTTTCTATTAAATCCTATTGTTAAGGTTGGGCTGATCATTGCCATTTGGTTATTAATGCACCATTTGTGTGCTGGCATCCGCCATCTGGCCCTTGATATGCATTATGGAACCACACTGACACAATCACGCACCAGTAGCAGGCTTGCATTGATTAGTGGGATTATATTAACAATAATCATGGGGTCACTCATATGGTAAGCCAAGTAAATCGCACTGTGACCGGCGCTCATTATGGTTTAAAAGACTGGTTAATACAACGTATCACCGCTGTCCTGATGGTCGTCTACCTGCTAATACTGACAATCATCATATTAATTCATTCTCCCCAGGATTATGTTGCATGGAAAACAATATTCAGCAATCAATGGCTGCGCATCGCTTCTTTTTTGTTTTTGTTAAGTTTAATGTGGCACGCTTGGGTTGGAATACGCAATATCCTCATGGATTACATTCATAACACCAGTATTCGTCTAACTTTACAAATTCTGGTTATTTTATCGTTACTTTTTTACCTAGTATGGTCTGTCGAAATCCTGTGGAGCTAATGTGGCAATAACAAAAAGAAAATTTGATGTAGTCATCGTTGGATCAGGTGGTGCCGGTATGCGGGCTGCTTTGCAATTATCTGAAGCTGGTCTTAAAGTAGCGGTATTATCTAAAGTCTTTCCAACACGTTCACACACTGTTTCAGCACAAGGTGGAATTGCCGCAGCCCTTGGTAATGTCACCGAAGATAACTGGCATTGGCACATGTACGATACAGTTAAAGGTTCTGACTATCTTGGTGATCAAGATGCGATTGAATTTATGTGTCGGCAAGCAAATGAAGTGGTGTATGAACTAGAACACTTCGGCATGCCTTTTGATCGTCTAGATAACGGTAAAATCTATCAACGACCATTTGGTGGTCAATCACAAAACTTTGGTGGTGCACAAGCAACTCGCTCCTGCGCATCAGCTGATCGTACCGGCCACGCTATGCTACATACACTGTATCAGCGTAATGTCAGCGCCAATACCCAATTTTTTATCGAGTGGATGGGACTTGATCTAATTCGTGACCAACAAGGTGATGTTCTAGGTGTAACTGCACTAGAAATGGAAACCGGTGAAATCATGATATTGCAAGCAAAAGCTACTTTATTTGCCACCGGAGGTGGTGGCCGTATTTTTCAAGCTAGCACCAACGCTTTTATTAATACTGGTGATGGCTTAGGTATGGCTGCACGCGCAGACATTCCCTTGCAAGACATGGAGTTCTGGCAATTTCATCCGACTGGTGTACATTCTGTTGGAGTCTTGATTAGCGAAGCTGTGCGCGGTGAAGGTGGGTATTTACTTAATACAAATGGTGAACGCTTCATGGAGCGTTATGCACCTAATGCCAAGGACTTAGCAAGTCGCGATGTAGTCTCCCGCGCAATGACCATTGAAATAAAAGAAGGGCGTGGTTGTGGCAAAAACGCAGATCATCTGTTATTAAAGCTTGACCATCTAGGATCAGATGTAATCCTATCAAAATTACCAGGCATACGTGAACTAGCGCGTAAATTTGCACGCATTGACCCAATCAATGAACCAATTCCGGTAGTACCTACAGCACACTATATGATGGGCGGAATCCCAACCAATCGGCATAGTCAAGTAGTCATGCCATATAAAACCAGTCCAGAAGAGGTTGTTACTGGCTTTTATGCCGTTGGTGAATGCGCTTGTGTTTCTGTACATGGCGCAAATCGTTTAGGAACCAACTCGCTATTAGATATTGTCGTATTTGGGCGCTCCGCCGGGATACAAATCATTAAAGACCTTAAAAAGAATCCACACCATAAACCACTTCCACAAGATGCTGCGGATAAAACACTGGCACGAATATCACGTTTAGATAACCAAAAAAATGGCGAAAGTATCGCCAGCGTTGGTCATGAATTACATAAAACTATGGATAACTATTGTGGTGTCTTCCGTTTTGCCGATACCTTGGCACAAGGTGTCACTAAGATTAACCAAGTAGCAGAACAGGTCAGCAACACAGAAATAAAAGATAAAAGCAAAGTGTTCAATACCGCACGAATTGAGGCATTGGAATTAGAAAATTTAATCGAACTAGCAATGGCAACCATGATTTCAGCTGAAGCTCGCAATGAAAGTCGTGGTGCCCATGCTCGGGATGATTTTCCTGAACGAGATGACAATAATTGGCTTAAACACACCCTATTCTTTAGCAAGGACAAACGGCTAGACTACAAACCAGTACGCCTGAAACCATTAACTGTCGCGTCATTCCCACCTAAACCAAGGACATACTAAACAGATATGACTATCACCTTGAACCACACCATCGTACCAACATACGACAAGGTTGCTTCAGCTAAATTTTATGCACGGATATTTGGCTTTGAATATATTGGTGAATTTAGTCATTTTATAGTGGTGCGGGTAAATGACACTTTATGTCTTGATTTTTCAATTAAAGATACATTTGAATCACACCATTATGCTTTCAAAGTGACAGAAGATAAATTTGATGAAATTTTTCTTCGAATTAAAAATGAAAAGATTAAATATGGAAGCGGCCCTTATGATGCCGAAAATATGACAATTAACCATAATAATGGTGGACGAGGAGTTTATTTCCGTGATGAAAACAAACACTTGTTAGAAATGCTAACTGCTGATTACAAGATAACTTAATGACTAAAAACAACACACTGCATATGTATAAATGGCTCATTTATTGTTTACTGCTACTACCAATGCTCGCACAGGCCGGAACACGTTATGTCACCGATCAATTTGAAATCACATTAAGAAGTGGTCCAAGCGGTAGTCATACAATTCAACAGATGCTCAATAGCGGCACCACATTAACTGTCATAGCACGTGATGACAACGGATATACCCAAGTTAGGACCTCCAGAGGCACAGAAGGATGGGTACTTAGTCGTTACCTAATGACAGAACCGTCTGCGCGCAACCAACTGGTAAATTTAGGCACACAATTAACCAACACAAGTGCTGAAGATAATATACGCACCCAGGTGCAAGCTATAAAAAACACTCTTAAAACAGCATCAGAACGTGTGACTACACTTGAGCTTGAGAATGAAAAACTAGCTGATGAAATAATTGCAATAAAAAATATTAGCGCAAATACACTAACGATTAACGCACAAAATAAAAAATATAGTCAACAGCTAATAGAATTAGAAAAACAGATAAATCTATTGTTACAAGAAAATCATGAATTTAGTAATAGAAAGGATAGAGATTGGTTTATTGCCGGTGCATTAGTGCTATTTACTGGCTTAGTTATTGGCTTAATTCTTACTCGCATCCAATGGCGCAAACGTTCGCGATATGATAGTTTTTAATTTTAGGCTATAAATTTAAGACGCAAATTCACTTTATTCACCATGAAGGACATAAAAAAACCTTTTAACGTGTAGAGTGAATAAAATGACAATGTACCTTTCTATTTATTATTCCATGCACGTTCCTTTTACATCCATCATCACGGCACCCTACATGAAGAACACCCTACGTAAGTCGCAGGTAACACCTG
Organism: Nitrosomonas sp.; assembly: GCA_021774055.1. Taxonomy (GTDB): domain Bacteria; phylum Pseudomonadota; class Gammaproteobacteria; order Burkholderiales; family Nitrosomonadaceae; genus Nitrosomonas. The sequence goes on from JAJFJL010000190.1 coordinate 7,661, forward strand.
AGAACCACTATCACGCGCAGCATTGACTAAGTCAATTAACTTTGACAAATCAGGTATATGTAAATTGTTACCAATCCGTATAATTAATCTGTTCCTATGTAGCTCATTAAGCTCTCGTGTCACAGCTTCACGATGAGTACTAACTAAATTAGCTATGTCAGCATGAGTTGGTGCAGGAGAAATTGTAGCAATATTTGACGCAATTATTTGCCTTCTAGCCAGGCGCAGCAACTCCGCATGAATACGATTACGTACTGCTAAGGTACTGAATTCAAAAATACGCTCAGTCAATCTACGTACCTGACAAGTCAAGCGATTAAAGATTGCTAGCGCCACCGATTGATTCGACAAAATAAGACTATGAAAATCAGATGACGAAATAGACATCAGTAACGATCTAGATTTAGCAACAACTGTTGCTGATCTAGGCTCACCATCTATTGCAGTTAATTCACCAAACATCTCACCTGCTGGCAAACCGCATAAAATAACCTCATGACCAGATAACGAATAATAAGTTACCCGCATTTCACCTTGTACAATAAAAAAAACACTGTTTGACTTATCACGATAACGAACAACTTCCTCACCAACCTCATAACGATGCCAACTACCAATCTGTGCAATAGCTTCTAAGTCAGCATCTGACAACGCATGAAACTCCTTAATGGTTGACAGCATCGCAATACTTCTTTCAGTTGATATTCTTGAATTCATATGTGATTGTTGTTAAATCATATTTGTTTGATGTAGATTAACCTAAGTTTTATAAAAAATCACACATCTCTGCGTAGCATACTAACAGTCATATACCTTGTCTAGATAAAAAAATTTTCCTCATACTACTCACGCAATTCATAATGAAAAAATAGAATTAACACTAAAAACAAATTTTTCACCATGAAGTACATGAAGAGCATGAAGAAAACCATTTCAAAGCTTAAGCTTGAGCAACTTACGCACCCACCTTCGTAGGGCGGAAAAGCGATAGCGCATTCCGCCATAAACTCGCAATACATACCACCAAAATCACTAGTAATGCCGTATTACGCTTTGCTTATCCACGGTTTTCCCACCGCATAAAGTCACGATCCGTTTTACGGGCTTACCAACAGTACGTAATAGAGTTTCCATTAACAATAATAGTTATGCACTCTAAAGCAATATCACCTGCAACATCCAAGACATCTATTCCCGCAACTGATTGTTGTGCTACTATAATTTCATTGATTAGTTCCATGTATTTATCCCCTTTAGAATTGATGGTCAAATGGTAACAGTCGGAATGAGATATGTTGCAGTAATCACCTCATTCAACTGAAAATTAAAATAAACCGACTCGATAATTTATATCTTATTATTACTTAGTAACTATACTAGTCCCAACAATACACAACAGACCGCCCAGCAACAATGATTGTAATACACGTTGAACCACTATGACGGACGATACTTACAGGTGTAATATCATAGATGGTTGTATTCGTAATCGGAAATGTAGGGTTCTCTGTAGCAGTTACACCAGGTCCTTTCAAATCATAAGTTGTTCCATCCTTACAACGACAAGTCATTACTGCGATATCGTCAACACCTGCTTCTTTAAGCGCTGCTAGTGCTGCTGCTGGAATTTCTTTCATATTATTTATCCTTTTAAAAGTTGGTAATAAAACGTACAAAAAAAGTACGAGTTGTAATAAAACGTGGTGCTGCAATTACTTCATTTACTTGAAAACCAAAGTTTCTAAATAAGAAGTTCTCATTACTTAAATTTCTACCTTCCAAACTAATAACCCCTCTGCGATGAGGTAATCGGTAACCAACCGCAGCATCCAGTAAGGTGAATTTATCACTACCTTCTCTAAAAGTAGATACTGATAATCGCTTCAAGTCTTGCTGTACATAAGTCAAAGTAAACTTACCAAACAGACCATTTGGGTGAAAATAATTAACACCTACTGGCGCACTAAGCGTCTTAATATCAAAAGGTTTATCTGGGTTATCAGCCACCATAACTGCATTACGAGTAAAATTCTCTAACTGAAACTCGCCATTAACTGCCCAATTAACATGTGGTAACCAGTGAAGATAAGCACGATAAAGTCGTTCTTGCTGCTTCTCGTTTAATACCCCCAATACAAGGCCATTATTAATTTTAGCAAAAGGGACTCTTAAATCACGCTCAGATACCTCCAGCCCACCATATAGTTTTCTAGTGAAATAGCTATCCAGGCCAACACCCATACGCCTTGCTCTAGTACCATTCAAATCATCAAACATTTGATTAAAACCTGCAACTTGCGTTGGTTCCAATGTTTGATTGGCTAATATGCTAGCTTTAACCGTTTCAAACCAAGCCATCCGCAAGCGCAGCTTACTAGTAACATCCCACTGTAGACCAAATTTCGGGTTAAACCGATTAAAGCTAAAATCATTATCCGCACTAAACGAGTCATAACTTAGACCAAACGTGGTACTAACATTATTAGGATAACCAACATTAGAATAAAGATAAACATTTTCACGCTTATCTTTAAAGTTTGCTTGGGTTGCCGGACAAAGCCCTTCACCACAATCAATTTGATGTTTCGTATCTATTTGATAAAATCCACCACCCGCAGTAAGACTAAAATATTTATCCCGAAACAGATATTGCCCTTCCAACTGATGCCCTTGTCCTTTGAATCTTGAATTCAAATTAAAACCAGGAATCTGTTGAGAAAACGGGGGAAAGGGTAACTCAATAGTACTTGCCGGTATCGGAAAAACTTGACCCTCCTGACGATCCGTATAAATCCCAGAAACAATAAAATCCTGCCTTGGTGACAACGAATACCTAGCACCAACACGTGCGGTATCTTGCTCTAGATTACGTCGTGTCTTGGTAAAGTTAGTATTATCAAAATCTAAAAGTAAATCACCATGTTCTGTTTTACGAGTACGTATTTCCGCTTGCAGATTAAACTTAGGAGTAACTGCATACTGTACAAATGCATTGTAAACATTATGCTTTTGATCATTATTCTCACGGAATCCATCAGTTTGAAAATGATATTGACCAATACTTACCGAAGCACGATCATATACCGCAGAAAGCACAGTTTCATTACCAACTGTACTGTTACTACCAACAACAGCAGAGGCAACTAATTGCGGTTTATTACGTTCCATCAACGGTGAAAACTCATTAAAACCAGCAGACGAGGGGCCAGTGCTAGTAATAACATTAATATCTGCTACCGCTAAGTGCGGCTGAACTGGATTAACATTAATTGGCTGCAGCAATTGCGCTTGCAATAGTTCACTTACCCTAGCAACTTCA
>JAJFJL010000020.1 GCA_021774055.1 Nitrosomonas sp.
GCACAGGTCATATTCGTGGTACTGACTCATCAGCTTTGCATATCCTCAGAATAATTCAAGAAGAGGCTATGAAAGAGCATACCAGTGCATTACATGTGCAACTTCCGGTTGATGTTGCGACTTATTTGTTAAATGAAAAACGTACTGAGATTCATGAGATTGAAATTAGGCTAAAAGTAAATATTATTTTAGTACCTAATATTCATTTGGAAACGCCTAAGTATACGGTTACTCGTTTGCGTCATGATGAAACTAATGCTAGTGATACTTTGGCAAGTTATCAGCTGGTTGAAAAAACTGAAGAAGAAATTAAATTGCCGTCGTCTGAAACAAGAACCAAGACTACTAGACCTAAAGCTGCGGTTCAAGGAATAAAATCATCACAGCCAGCGCCATTACGTGATGATATGTCACGTGAATCTTCGTTTCTTGATAAATTTTTCTGTTGGTTTAAACCGGGGGATATAGAAGAAACAAGTGTTGAGCTGGAGCAAGTTAAAGATAAAGATAATAGTGAAAAACCACAACGTCAAGAACGAGGTGGGCGTAGTAGCCATGTGCGTCGTGGTCGTCGACGTGGTGGTCGTAATAGAGATAGTAATGAACAAAATAACCCGGTGGCTGAAAAAGATACTGGTTCACTGTTGCATGAGCAGCCTATTGTGCATCAAGTACATAATTCAGAAGAGTCAAATGATCAGAATAAACCAACATCAACAGAAGATTTGTCGTTAGCCGAAAGTGAAACAACCCTGCAGACTGCTGATCAGACGACTGATACAAGCAAAGAAGAACGTGGTCGTTCTAGGCGCCGTCGTGGTCGACAACCACGTAACAATTCAAATCAAGCAGATACACTAGAAACACAAAATATCTCAACTGAGAATATGACGCTACCAGCATCTGATGCAGTATCAGCGGTTGATTCTATGGTAGATAGTGGGAATGAAACACTGCAAGATGATCAAGAATCTAAGCAGCAAGTAATTCTTCCAGTAGCAGAAAATATAACAAATTTAGCTGAATCATCTGAACCAGTTGCAGATGTTGCAATTAAATCAGATTTACTACCGGTAACCACAAAAATTGAAGATAAACCTGAGTCTTTAGTATCTGAGTTTGAATCGCTAGAGCCTAAGTTTGAGTCAGCACCAGTTGAACCGGAAACTGTAGTACCTGAACCAGCAACAGTGAAAATACATAAATTACCACCAACAATTGATCTATCTGATTTGAAAGATAGTGGGTTGGTAATGATTGAAACTGGTATAGGAAAAGTTGAGGAAACAAGTGTAGAGTTAGAATCACCTAGGCGTAAAAGAAAAAAAATAGAAACTAAGCTGGTTACTGAACAGGTGATCTTAATGCAAATTGAAACACAGGGATCGTTGGAAGTACCAGAAATGCCAGAAGCACGGGAAGAACAAGAAGTACCAGAAACACAGGGAGTAGTGGAGACACCGGAGGTATCGGAAGTAATAGAATCACAAGAGATATTGAAAGTATCAGAAACACAGGAAGTAGTAGAGATACAAGAAATGCCGGAAGTACCAGAAACACAGGAAATAGTAGAGATACAAGAGGTGTCGGAAGTACCAGAAACGCAGGAAGTAGTGGAGCCACAGGAGGTATCGGAAGTACCAGAAGCACAGGAAGTAGTGGAGCCACAGGAGGTATCGGAAGTACCAGAAACACAGGAAGTAGTGGAGCCACAGGAGGTAGTGGAGCCACAGGAGGTATCGGAAGTACCAGAAACACAGGAGCTACCAAGAACACCGGTGATACCAGAAACATCTGAAGTATCAGAAATAAATGAAGTAACAGAGTCATCAGAAACACAAAAGTCGCAGTAATAAGGTAGGGTGCGTTCTACGCACCAACGTTATAAATGGCGCATGGAATGCACCCTACCTTGGGACTGATTAAAAAGCGACAATTATTGAAAAATGTAATCGTAAGGTTCCTGTTTTGTTACGTCTGGCTAGGTCAAGGGCCAGAGGCCCGGCAGGACTGCGCCAGCGTATACCGGCACCATAACCAATCTCTGGATTAAAATTCTTCCAATTGTCTGCGGCATCGCCGATATCTGTGAAGAATGCGGCACCCCAGTCATGAGATAGCCAGTGCGTATATTCTAAGGTCCCTGTTGCTAATGTGCGACCACCAACAACTGCATTCCCTTCACGTACGCCTAGATTTAGAAAGTCTAAACCACGCACTGATTGAATACCACCAGCACGAAACAGAAATTCTTGAGGAATACCAAAACGAGATTCAGCCAGTGTATATCCTGCTTCACCGCGTAAATAAAGCACATCACGTTTGCCAATTGGCCACCACATTTGTTGACGGGTATAGGCACGTATAAAACTTTGATCTGAAACTAGTTGTTGGCTGCCACCAATGCGTGCTTCAGTTACATTTCCGCGCCGAATATGAAGTGGGTTATCAACTGTATGGTAGCGCCAGCGCCAGTCTAATGCTAACGCTTCGTTAATTTGGCTGATTCCACCAGAAGGATTTTTTTCTTCTCTTTGCCAAATAAGGCCAAGCTGGCGTAATGTCTTAATAGTTCGGTGGCTACGAGAAAGACTGATACGCTGATTAATTGTTTCCAAATTTTCAATGTCAGTACGTTGTAGACGTGCGCCAAGTGAGAATTGATAGTTATCTTGATTAGGTAAAGTGCTAACGCCAGAAGAGAATGTTTGACGTTTTTGTTCTATACGTAGCAAGGTGTGCATATCCCATGCACGGGTTAAAAAATTATGATTGCGGAAATTTATTTCGCCACGTGCACCATTGTTAGAACTGAAGCCAGCACCTAAAGCTATATGTTTTGCTTTTTTCTCGGTTATAGTAACGTTCACAGGGATTGCTTTGTGCATATTTATATCTGCATCGGTGCTAACAATAACAGAGCTAAAGTGAGGTAAGTTTTGTAAAGAGGTTTGGAATGCAAATAATAAATCTCGACGATACGGGTCGCCAGGATTAAATGTTCTGAAACTGTGGATATTAAGAGTTTCCTCCTGGTAACGATCTAATCCTAAGATAGTTAATTCACCAAAATAGAAAGCTGGTCCAGAGTCAATAATTAGCATTAAATCTGCATAGGAATTATTTGGGTCTATAGTAGCTTGGCTTGTTACTAGATAAGCTGCGGCATATTCTTCACGTGTGATATCGGCCAATAAGTTTGCTTTGGCAGATTCCCATGCGGAGGAACGAAATGGTTCACCTGTTTTTAGTGACCATGCTCTACGAAGTTGTGCAACACGCTCACGTTGTTGAGGTGCATCAATAGCAAGTTCACCCTGAAATTCTATGGTAACTTTACCAACCAGGGTTTGGGTACCTGGTTCGATTTCTAAAGTAGGTAGGTCTTGTTGTGGATGTTGTTGTAGTTTAATTGTTGGTGCGAAATAACCTTCTGTTGCTAATAACTCACTAATTTCTTGTTTTGCTCGACGCATAAAAATACTGCGTTTAGTTTTATTATCTAAAATTGTTGCAGGTAATTTAAAATGCTGAATTAGTAGTTCTTCAACATCTTCAGGGGCGAATAATTTGATCGTTGCTGGTGGGATGATTTTTTTATCATCAGACTGTGCAAGCACAGTCGTACCAGTAAATATAATTAATGCGACCAGTAGTAATTTTAGAAGAAAAATAAGCAACTGAATTAATATGAAAGGGATAAAATTTAATTAGGAAGTGGGACTTTAGTCCCACTGTAATGATTAGTCTGGCTAAAGCCCAACTTTCAATTGTTAGGAGCGTGCATGCTCCTAAGTAGAGCTACTATATTTATCTCAAACTCTTTCAATGTACTCGCCATTATCGGTGTTGACCTTTATTTTTTCACCTTGTACTACAAATGCTGGAACCATAACTGATAGCCCAGTTTCCAAAGTTGCTGGTTTGTAAGAACTGGTGGCGGTCGCACCTTTTAGATTAGGCTCTGTATCAGTTATAGTAAGGGTAACATTTGGTGGCAATTGAACACCGATGGGTCGATCATTATAGAAATTAACTTGTAAATCAATATTTGGTGTTAGATATTGATATTGGCTGTCAAGAAAATCTTGTGATAAATTGATTTGTTCGTAATTATCTCTATCCATGAAGATGTAATCATCTCCTTCTTGATAAAGAAAAGTCATATTACGTGCATCAACAAAAATACGTTCAATTTTTTCATCAGTACGAATACGCTGATTATTTTTAGTGCCAGATTCGATGTCTTTCATCTCTACTTGCATAAATGCGCCGCCTCGACCACCAACATGCACATGGTAGCATTTCAAAACACGCCAAATACGTTTGTTCAATTCAATTAAACTACCAACACGAATTTCAATTGCAAGAATTTTTGCCATTTTAGTTTTACTTTAAAAAGAGTTTATGTAATGTCATCTAGATCCTGCAAGTGATCGTACAGATTATGCATACGATTACTTGCAGGAGCTAGGTGTCAATCAGACAATTAAGGGACAATTGTTTTTAACAATGAATAATATTGATACTCTTGCATATGGTTCTCTTGATGGTTGTCGTCAATGTTCATGATTAGCTGAATTTTTAGATACTGTGAAAATTAAGTATCCAGATTATCATGCTGCACCAGTAGTTGCATTCAGAGATACCAAACCAAAGTTATTAGTTTGGCATCTGGTATGCATGGAGCGAACCGTACAGGGGACCTTTTACAGGAGATTTCGCCGGGTTTTATTATATCAGACGCTCTATAAATTCGGTTTTGCGGATCAGGATAAATCGCAAGCATCAGATGATGGGTTAAGTTTATTAGGCTGTCGTATTACTAATACAGTTAAGGGCCGAGGCAATAATACTTTATCCATTTAGACTTGCCATTTTACTCTGATTTTTCGTTGGTCCTGCGGTTACATAGAATAACTATGCGCCCTACGTACCGCCTCAAATCAGAGCAAAATGACTTCGCCTAAATGGACAAACTATTTAAACGTTTAACACCAGTAATGTTTAAACAAGGATTTAATAAAATTTGTGTTGATTTAGCTACGACATAATAAATGTGATGAATAAATACAGTTACCGGTGTGTAGTGGATAGCATGCTAAAATTTAAAATTATTTTTTGAACCAATATTTGGAGAATATATGCCTTATGTCAATATAAAGATTGCTGGATCACTTAGCCACGAACAAAAAGCAAAAATTGCAGAAGAGGTTACAGATACCCTAGAACGAGTAGCGCAGAAATCAAAAGCTTATACTTATGTTACGTTTGATGAAGTGCCGCGTGAGAATTGGGCGGTTGGAGGGAGTCTGTTAGGTAAGAAAGAATGAACCTGCTCTATATTATGTGTGTAATTGTTTATAGAGACTAAATTTTAGGCATCCTTCATATCAGTCATAAAGTAGTTTACACTTTTTATATCAAAGTATTACAAGTAGGGTGCATTTCATGCACCATTTATAACGTTGGTGCGTAAAACGCACCCTGCTGTAGATGTAAACCGAATAATGAAACCTAAATCCTGCAAGTAATCGTGCATATAATGTGCAACAAATTGTTTCATAGAGTGAACCTTGTTCTGTATGGAATACTTATTAATATTCTCAAAGAATAAGGCTTGCTATATGGAACAATCGGTTGTGAAGTATGTGTGCGATTACTTGCAGGATTTAGGTTGAAGATGTCGATTTTTTTAGTGGTTATTCTGCCCGCAAGGCATCAACCGGGTCTAGGTTGGCTGCCCGCATAGCTGGAATAACACCAGCAGCAAGGCCGATAAACATAGATAAACCAAGTGCAGCCAAAACATAATCCCAGGGTATATTAACAGGCAAACCGCTAACTAATAACTTTAGTAGCCAGGAAATACTGGTGCCGATTATTAATCCAGCTAACCCACCTAGAGTAGATAACACAGTAGATTCCACCAGGAATAAAACACGAATTCGCATACGTGTGGCTCCAAGTGCAGTTAATAAACCAATTTCTGCTACACGTTCAGAAACAGCGATGTGCATTAATGTGATCATACCCACTGCACCAACTAGTAAAGAAATACCTCCTAATGCAGCCACCGCAAATTTCAATACATCCAGGATAGTTGTTAGCGTACTGAGCATTTGCTGTTGTGGTGTGAGGGTGAAATCTTCACGTCCATGACGAGCTACTAGGATGCGGTGAACATCTTCTGTCACTGCTGCTAATGGTGCATTAGGCTGGTAAGCAACATTTATCTCCATTAAACCCTCACGGTTAAAGACTTCTAATGCACGTGTGGTGGGAATATACACCGTATCATCTAGATCAAATCCAAGTACCTGGCCTTTAGATTCCATAACACCAATTACACGGAAACGTGATGCACCTACTTGTAGAGTTTCTCCTAATGGATTGTTATTACCAAATAATTCAGTGCGTGCTTTAGAGCCTAATACTGCGTAAGCACGTGGGTTACGTGGATCATCCGCAGGTAGAAATTGACCAGTCGCAACATTCATATTGAATACTTGAGGGAAGTCAGGGCTTTGCCCATAAACTGTTACTCTTCGGCTACGCCCTTGTGCACGAATCTCAGCGTTTCCCATTACACTGGTATTAACATACTGCACATAATTTGAATGTTTTAATGCCATTGCATCTTCTATAGTTAGTAGTCGTGCACTACCAATGGCACCAAGTGAGGCACCGTGGGTATTAATCTTGCCGGGGGTAACATTGATGATGTTGGTGCCAAACTGGGTGAATTCAGATAATACAAACTGCTGAATACCCTCGGCAATAGAAGTTAGCAAGACAACGGCTGCAATTCCTATGGCAATACCAGAAGCAGATAAAACTGTACGCAGTCGATGTGCAGTTAGTGATCGAAAAGCAAAATGTAAAGTGTCGACGGTGTTCATCTTTTACTAAGTGCATTAACTGCATCTAGTTTTGCAGCACGAGAAGCAGGTAGGGTGCTGGCAATAATACCAGTAATAAAAGCTACAGTAATTCCAGCAATGCTAGCCCAAACTGGCGCCCAAGCAGGAAGCAATGGATAGGCTAGACGAATAAGTAAGCTGCCAAATTGACCTAATAAAAAACCGACGATAGCACCGATTAATGATAACCAAACAGCTTCAGCAAAAAATAATCGACGAATATCTGTGGTAGTTGCACCAATAGCTTTTAGCAAACCAATTTCAGTAGTACGTTGATTAACCGCGACTAACATAACATTCATGATTAGGATTCCAGCAACTGCTAAACTGATAGCTGCAATCCCGGCAACAGCGAGTGTAAGTGCACGTAAAATACGATCAAATGTGTCTAACACTGCATCCTGAGTGATCACAGTAATATCGTCTTCCCCATCATGGCTTTGTAGCATAGTTTTTTGTATGCTGATTTTGGCTGATGGAATATCGCTATGCCGTTTGACTTCGATAAGTATGCGGAATAATGATGAAGTGTTAAATAATGATTGTGCATAGCTAATTGGAATAATTACAATTTCGTCGGTATTGAAGCCCATAGATTCACCTTGCGGTGCTAGTACACCAGACACCAGGAAGCGATTCTCGCCAAGTCGTACCCGTTGACCAATGGCACTACTTCGAGGAAAAAATTCACGAGCTAGTTTGTCACCAAGTACAATTTGTGCACTATGTTCTGAACCTTGTGTAAGAAAACGACCTCTGGCAAGTTTCATATGTCGGATTGGCATTAGCTCGGCGGTGCTACCTAAAACTGTTACATCACGCAGTCGATTAGGTGCACTAAGTTCGGCAACTCCTACATTAAGTGGTGCATAACGCCTAACTTGTGGTAGTCGTCCCAGTAGTTGTGCATCTTTTAATGTTAAGTCACGCGGTGTTTGCCCCATAACAGCACCTGGAAAAGAACCTGAAGTTTCTGCACGTCCTGGTATGACAACCAGTAAATTAGTCCCGATAGAAGAAAACTGATTAGCCACATAACGTCTTGCCCCATCACCCAAAGCGGTAAGCACTATAACTGCCGCTACGCCTAATGCCATGGCTAAAATAATTAATAAGGAGCGTAGCCGATAACTAGTAATAGATTTTAATGAAAGTAATAAGATGTCGCGTAATGTCATACCTAGATCCTGCAAGTGATCGTGCATATAATGTGTAACAAATTGTTTTATATAGTTAATTTTATTCTGCTTGGAATGCTTATTGATATTCCCAAAGAATAAAGCTTGCTATATGGAACAATCTGTTGTGCAGTATATGTGCGATCACTTGCAGGGTCTAGGTCATATTTCATCCGTCACAATATAACCATCGCGCATAGCAATATGACGTTGTGCCCGCGCACCAAGATCACGGTCATGGGTAACTATGACTAGTGTTGTTCCTGTCTGAACTAATCCTTCAAGTAGTAACATTACTTCAGCGCCAATATTATGATCAAGGTTACCGGTTGGTTCGTCAGCAAGGATTACTGCAGGTCGTAAAATAGTTGCGCGTGCAATAGCAACTCGTTGGCGCTGTCCACCAGATAATTCAGCTGGGCGATGTTTGGCTCGGCTTTGTAGATCAAAATCAAGTAATGCTTTGTTAACACGTGGTTGTCGTTCTTCGGGGGGAACTTGATCTAATATCAAAGGTATTTCAATATTTTCTGCGGCAGTCAATCTAGGAATAAGATGAAAAGATTGAAATACAAAACCAATTTTCTTACGTCGTATCTGTGCCTGCTGGTTATCGCTAAGATCAGTTACATTTTTATGATCAAGTTCATAATGTCCACTATTAGGGCGATCTAGTAACCCAATAATATTTAGTAGTGTAGATTTTCCAGAACCAGATGGCCCCATGATAGAAATATATTCACCGGAGGCGATATCTAAATTGACCTTGTTAAGTGCATAAACAGATTGATCACCCATGTGAAACATTCGTGTTACTGATGATAAATTAATCATGTTTCCTGTAGTGTGGTCATAAGGTTTTCCAATACTCGGTCTTATCTGAACCGACTCGTTTTAATTTTCTTATGTTTTGCAATTTTTTGATTGCCCTAGCGATAATGCAAATATCTTTACCTATTTGTATTGCCATTTGCTGACGAGTGATTGATGGATTTTTCTGAATTAAAGCAAGAATTGTATCAGTTGTATTTAATCTATTAATATTTACAGAGGCATTTGCCGGGGCGTTTACAGGGGCGTTTTTCTCTATAGTCTTAAGAAGAATCTGATTGTCTCGCATGTAGGCGGTAGGTGAACGGTTACTTTCCAGCTTTATGACGATGCCATAAGCGAAACATGCGACTGATATAATCTAAGATCTCGTCACCAATATGGCCTGCACGGCCACTACGTTCTGAGATTTTTTGCATATCGCGTTTTAAATGCGCCCAGCAAAACTGCCTGAGAATAGCTTTAAAACAATTATAAGAATGCCATCTGTCATTGGTTAAAATACCCGCAAACTTTTCGCCTAATAAAGCTTTGGCCGCTTCCATAGAACGTGATGTGTGAATAATAAACACCGCAACCATCATCGTAGCTGCTAACCACATCCACATTTTATCGCCTTGCTGTTTGTGCCCTGTTTCATCCGCATTCACAGATCCTTGGTACTCTTGAATATAAACTTTAGCTTCTTCAACCGGAGCCTCCAAAGCTGTGCTCACCGTTTCTTCGGCATTAGAAATACTTCCAAGACTAACTGGCAAATTAAAAATATCGTCAAAAACAAGTTGAGTTGAACGTCTGCTCAAACAATAATCGCCGCTAAGAATAGCGATCGTTGCGGTTGCTCGTGGTGCTAAAAAAGAAGTAGAGATGCCAAAAGGTAATTCACCGCAATACAATGTCCCACAGTCATTGCAAGACCCATAAATTTGCTGATGTTCAGTTACAATCAGCTTGATTTCGGGCAGTTCGAATTGCTGATGGCGTTTGATTTTGTCAGGATTAGCTTCAATGTGACCACCGCAGTCACAAGTTGGTTTAGGTAAACAAACTGCCGTGTTATCTACTTCTTCAGGTGGTAATAACTTGCGGCCTTTTCCTTCATGAACCTTTTGTGCACCTTGTTTTGAAGTGTTATTTTTACCTGTGCCATGATATTTCAGTGGTTCTTTGGGGTTTCAGGTTATTAAGAAATAGTTAGTTTTATCAGTGTGTTGAAGCATCTTTCGACTCATGTTTTTATGCCAAAATAAGCTTAAGTCAGAATTTCTAACTAATTGAACTTATGAGGAAATTTTAAGTATCCTTCCAGGTCTATATAGATTCGCT
>JAJFJL010000191.1 GCA_021774055.1 Nitrosomonas sp.
GTCTTAAATTCCATTAATAAATGAAAGTGTGTTTAGTGATTTCATTAAAATCAATCACTTATAAAAATAGGTTTAAAACATATGGAATCTTTATGCTTGTAACCTGTTTATTTTACTAGTATGGGGTGACCGAATGTTTACATTTAAGGAATATACAGAAAACAACTTTAACAAATTATCCCATGCATGTTGTTAATAATATTCTATTTTTGGCTCACGACTTAACAAACCTTGCACTGCCTCCCTTGCAGGAAGGTCTTCATAGAGTATCTTACATACTGCTTGCGTAATAGGCATTTCGATTTGCAAAGCTTTTCCTAATCGTTGCGCTTCTAATGCGGTGTAAACACCTTCAGCAACATGCCCCAACTGCTGCAAGCTTTCTGTTAAGGAGCGCCCTTCCGCCAGCATCATACCTATCTGCCGATTACGCGACAAATCTCCAGTACAGGTAAGGATTAAATCGCCAACACCAGACAACCCCATAAAAGTTTCCATACGACCACCCAATTTAATACCCAATCGAGTAATTTCCTTCAATCCACGTGTAATAAGTGCTGCTCGCGCGTTATAGCCGAAACCCATACCATCAGAAATACCTACAGCAATGGTAATTACATTTTTCACGGCGCCCCCGGTCTCAACACCAATTAAATCGTTACTAGAATAAATCCGTAGTCGCGCACTATGTAATTTTTTCGCCATTTCCTCTGAGAAAACAGCGTCACGCGATGCTAATGTTAAAGCTGTAGGTAACCCTTGTGCCACCTCTTGTGCAAAGCTAGGCCCAGATAATGCGCCAAATGGAGCAATATTTGCATATTCTTCCTCAACGATCTGATGTGGCAATTTAGCTACTTTTGACTCAAAACCTTTACACCCCCAGATAATTGGCACCGTATTTCCTGTTGCAACAATAGCGCGTAGTGTTTCACGCAGTCCAGCAACAGGAACAACAATCAAGACAAGATCTACTGCCTCAATCGCAGTTTCAATTGTCATAGAGAGATGTATTGATTCTGGCAAATTAAAATCAGGAAGGAAACTTTGATTGATACGTTGCGTGGTTAGCTCAGTAAAGTGATCAGGGTCTTTTGTCCATAAAGTTATCTGATGCTGTGTGCAGAGATTAATAGCTAATGCTGTACCCCAAGCACCTGCGCCAAGTATTGCAATTCTCATAAACCCCAGACCTGATCAATTTTGATATAACCAACCTGTCCGTCACGATGGCGAACATTAACCCAGCCGGTATTTTCCGTACCAAGCCATTCCATTACTACGTTTTCTTGTGCTTGAAAGATTAATGCTGAGTTGCTATCTGGATTCTGATAAACATCAGCCAGCGGTTTGGTTACTATAATATAGCGCTTACCACTAAGGGTGCTTCTTTCCACCCAAGCAAGACCACCACTACTATCACGAACTTTAGTCCAGCCAGCAACATTAACAACTGCCTCAATAGGTAAGTATTGGCTTGCTATATATAACTTTTCAGATTTAAGTGAGGGAGCATCATACATAATAACCGCAGTCTCTGAGATTGAGAGAAATTCAATCTCAGCCAACACATATTTATGCTGCGTAAGTGACAATATTAAGAATAAAAATCCAACCAAATATCGAAATATAACAATTCTTGAAAACATAACACCTCGCATTAACCGACTAGCTCTTTCATCTATTCAGATTTTTTAGTTTTTTCAGCCTGTTGCTGTTTACTATGGTTGTACATAGCTTCAAAATTAACCGGATTAAGAATAACAGCTGGAAAACCAGCACGCGTAATAGTATCTGACACTACCGCACGTGCATAAGGAAATAAAATGTTTGGACAAACAATACCTAATACAGGCCCCATTTCTGTTTCTGGAACATTCCTTATTTGGAAAATACCGGCTTGATGAACTTCAACCAGAAACATAACTTCTTCCTTAATTTTAGCCGTAACCGTAACCGTCAAAAATATGTCATACGTGCCTTCGCTAACAACACTGCTTTTATTATTAAGTTGTACATTAATTTCAGGTGCTTCACGCTTTTGGAAAATACCTGGGGCATTAGGCACCTCCAAAGATAAATCTTTAACATAAATTTTTTCAATAGTAAAAACTGGTTGTTGTTCTTCACTCATATTTAATTCCGCTTTATTTTATCAATTTTAATAACAGCTCTTTCAATAATGAAATAGCATTAGGGACGAGGCAATAATAGTTTGTCCATTTAGGCGAAGTCATTTTGCTCTGATTTAAGGCGGTCTGTAGGGCGCATAGTTATTCTATGTAACCGGAGGATCAACGGAGGATCAACGAAGAATCAGAGTAAAAGGGCAAGTCTAAATGGATAAAGTATTATTCTTCGTCCCTTAGACCTAGATTGCAAGCAAGTTAACTAAATCACCTTTTCTATCAAGTTGCGCCAAATCATCGTAGCCACCGACATGCGTGTCTCCGATATAAATTTGCGGAACCGTTCTACGTCCTGTTTTTTTCATCATTTCCATCCGCTGCTCAGGTTCAAGGTCTATACGGATTTTTTCAATTTCAGCAACACCCTTGGATCGCAATAGATCTTCTGCTCGAACACAATACGGACAAAACCCAGTTGAATACATAACAACTTTAGTCATAAATCCTCTCTATCGCTTTACAATTGGTAAATTTGCACGTCGCCAAGAACCAATACCACCCATAATGCTATACACCTTAGTGAAACCATTTTTATTTAATATCGAACTGGCACGCCCTGATCTAACACCACTTTCATAAATCACCACAATAGGTTGATCTTTAAATTTTTCTATCTCATGCCAACGTTCTTCCATTTTTTCTGCTGGAATATGCGTTGAATTTGGTAAATGTCCTGTTGCATACTCACTATCATCACGAACATCTAGCACTAATGCACTCTGATAATTAATTAGTTGTATCGCCACTAACGTATCTATCTCACGAACTGCTTTTCGTGAAATTAACGGCCATAGTAGCATTGCAGCACTTGACACTGCGGCAATAACAAAGAGCAAATTCTCCGGCCTGAGAATAAAGTTATCCTGTAAAATTGTTGATTCCATATCGTATTATTTATATTCAAGTAATTGATTTTATTTAAGCCAAAAATAGTCGGGATGCTCCGAACTTTGGCGATTAAACTGCGCAAGCATAATAACACTGTAAACACAATTAAACACGCACAGTAGCAAGTGATAATACATTAACCTAAAACTGGGTACTGTAACCTTTACAAAAACATTATAATAAATATATGGGTAACTATTCGATAAGATAGTAATTAGATTTTGGCGAAATATATTCGTATCGACTAGTCTCTAAGGAACATGCATGGAATGAATTAGGCAACTAGCGCAAAATTTATGTTCATATTCAGACGTATAAACAGGCGCATAGCACGGCTATGTAGCTGTTTACATAACGCAGAAGATGGCTTAAATACAAAGATAGTTGCCTAATTTATTCCATTCACGTTCCTAAGTACAATTAAAACCTAAATATCGATTTCACAAAAGAAGAAGGCTAACATGAAAAAACTTGTTCTCCTCAGACATGGAGAAAGTACTTGGAATCAAGACAACAGATTTACCGGTTGGACAGATGTAGATTTAACACCAAAAGGTGTAGAAGAAGCTAAAAACGCGGGCCAATTATTACGCGACAATGGATTTGTTTTCGATGTAGCGCATACTTCAGTACTAAAGCGTGCTATTCGTACACTATGGATCACACTTGATGTTATGGATCAGATGTGGATTCCAATCAACCTATCCTGGCGCTTAAATGAGCGTCATTATGGTGCGTTGCAAGGGCTAAACAAAGCTGAAACAGCACTCAAATATGGTGAAGAACAAGTATTAATATGGCGTCGCAGTTATGACACTCAGCCACCTGAATTAACATCTGACGATGATCGTTTCCCTGGTGCTGACCCACGCTACAATAATTTAGAATCTTCAGATATACCCCTAACCGAATGCCTCAAAGATACTGTCGCAAGATTTTTACCGTATTGGAAAGATAATATTGCGCCACAAATTTTGTCTGGACAGCGTGTAATTATAACTGCCCACGGTAACTCATTACGCGCATTAGTTAAATATCTTGATAATATCTCAGATCAAGATATTTTAAAGCGTAATATTCCCACAGGCATACCTTTGATATATGAGCTGGATGACAATTTAAAACCTATAAAAAGCTACTACCTAGGCAATCAAGAAGAAATCGAACAGGCAATGCATGCCGTAGCAAATCAAGGTAAAGCTAAATAGCAATCGCCATTTACATTTAGATACTGCATATGATTATGCACACATATACTTCGCACGGCCATGACTTAGGACTTTATAGTGTGATAATTTTTGTCAAGAGAAAGGTGCTGAAGCAAGCGCATAGCTAGTATGTAATTGTTTCAGTAACACTGATATTGGTGAAAATGATCCCCTAGAAAACCGAAATCATGACCGCGCGAAGTATATTACCCTGAAGTTTTACATCTATTGAGTACCTTGCACCATAAATTACCAGGAAAATCTGTGGCACAAATTACCGATAACTACATTGGAAAAACTTAACGTATGCTCAATATGCCCGAGTTTCTTCGCCTTGTTCTCGACAATTTTTGCATCCCCTTATTTTCCTTGTTATTAGAGTGCAAGATGCTAGCGCGGACACGGTTGCAATTTTTTAATAGACAGTTTTTGCAAATAGCAGATTGAAACAGTTACATGTACTTCGCACGGTTATAGTTTCGGATTTTATAGTGTGGTAATTTTTGTCAAGAACAAGGAGCTGAAACTATAACCGTGCGAAGTATAGCTAGATATATGCTTGCCTCAACATCTTACTTTTGACAAAAATCATTACACCACAAAACAATCTCTCGCACATTGTATGCACAATAATTTACAGAATTTAAAACTAATTACGTTTAATAACCGCAAAATTATGCGACATATAATAACTAGATTAGTATTATTTTTGATTCTTGTATTATCTGCATTATTTCCTCTCCATGCTGCAACAGAACCGCATAATGAAGATAATTTGATAAAACTTCGGCATCGTATTCAGGAGTTACAACAAAACCTAACAAATAAAGAGATTTTTAAACAAGAAGCTGCTGACGTACTACAAAAATCTGAAAGCGCAATTAGTAATATAAAACGTAAATTAGCTCAACTAGCAAAAGAGAAAAAAGAAACAAATCAGAAAATCAAACAATTAGAAACACGGTCTAAGCAAGTTACTTTACATATTAAAAAAACACAGCAGAAAATAGGTAAGCTACTTTATCAACAATATTTAAACGGCCCACAGGATAATCTCAAACTACTGTTTAACCACCAAGATAGCAACCATATCGCACGAAATCTATATTATTTTCAACAGCTTTCTAACGACCGTTCTAAACATATTGACAAACTACAAATTCAACTTGAGGAACTTGAGATACTAACTCAAATAGCACTTAAAAAACAACAAGAGATATTTGTTATTCAAGCTGAGCAAGTTAAGCAGAAAAAACAACTTAAACAAGAAAATAATCAACGCAACAACTTACTATTACAAATAACTGAACAAATTAAGACGCAACAACAACAAGTTGGCAAATTAAAACGTGATGAGAATAGGTTATCTACCTTAGCGAAACAAATTAACAATCTAGTCACTGATAAAAACATATTTACAGCCAAAATTAACAATAAGTTACCAGATGCATCCAACCAAGGGCAACCATTTACGGCTCTCAAAGGCCAACTGAATTTACCTGTACGAGGGGAACTTGTTAATCATTTTGGCAGTCATCGTTCTGGCAAGAATATTACTTGGAAAGGACTATTCATTCGTGCACCTAGTGGTGGTAATGTTAAAGCAATTGCGGCAGGGCAAGTTGTATTCTCAGATTGGTTAAGAGGTTTTGGTAATTTAATGATTATTGACCACGGTAGTGGCTATATAAGTCTTTATGGTTACAATGAAACTATTTACCAACAGGTAGGTGAAGTTGTTCAAGGTGGTGATACTATTGCCAGCGTCGGAAATAGCGGAGGCAATTTAGATTTCGGTTTATACTTCGAACTGCGCCATAAAAGTAAGCCACTTGATCCGTTAACTTGGATAAAAATAGAATGAAAATAGATGTTGCGAATTCTTACACATGTTTCACATAACCCTCTATGGCATATAGAAACTCTAATTACTCAACTAGTAGAAAACATATACTAACAATGCTAATGATATGATGCCCAAGACCATATGCCTACTTACATACTTTTATTGAACTAGTACCTTGTACGCTAAGGAACGTGCATGGAATAAATTAGGTAACTAGCACAGAATTTATGTTCATATTCGAGGCGTGTAAACAGGCGCATAGCACAGCTATGTAACTGTTTACATAACGCAGAAGATGGGCTTAAATACAAAGCTAGTTGCCTAATTTATTCCATGCACGTTCCTATATAACCTGGGAAATATAGGGATGCAGGAATTGTCTAGAACAAAGAGAAGAGGCGCAGGCATATGAGTATACGTCAAGTTTATTCAACGCAGTTATCGGTAATTTGCACCACAGATTTTCCTAGTTATTTGGCATGCAAGGTACTAGTATAAATAAACATCAGCAGTAACTATCTAGATCCTGAATAAATGGTTAACCGATTAAAATATATTAATATATAGGAATAGCTCCATGCACAACACTCTCAAAAAAATTGGTTTAATACTTTTTGGCACCATCGCAGGTGTAATGCTTAGTTTAAATTTTTCTGCAGTCGCCAACAAAGATGCCAATGAAGTCTTGCACCCACTTCCTGTAGAAGAATTACGTGCATTCACACAGGTGTTTGGCCGCATTAAAAGTGATTATGTTGAACATGTAGAAGATAAAAAACTAATTGCTGAGGCTATTAATGGCATGCTGGTTGGCCTAGATCCACATTCAGCTTATTTAGATAAAGATGATTATCGAGAACTACAAATCGGCACACAAGGCAAATTTGGTGGCTTAGGCATTCAAGTCACAATGGAAGATGGACTGGTTAAAGTTATCTCACCTATTGAGGACACACCTGCATTTCGTGCTGGGATTAAAACTGGCGATTTAATTTTTAAACTTGGAGAAATCGCGGTTAAAGGAATGACCCTAAGCGAAGCTGTCAAACATATGCGTGGCGAGCCTAAAACACCAATTACCCTAACCATCATTAGGGAAGGTGAAAGTGAACCGCTAACTTTCACTTTAATACGTGACATTATTAAAATTAAAAGTGTTCGATCTAAACTGATTGAACCGGGCTATGGCTATATCCGTATTACACAATTTCAAGAAGAAACTGGTGAGAATTTAGCCTTAGCTATCAATGAATTATTTACAGAAAGTGCAATACCGATGCAAGGACTAGTATTAGATTTACGCAATGATCCAGGTGGCTTATTAAATAGTGCAGTAGCCGTATCTGCGGCATTTCTACCACGAGATGCACTGGTCGTATACACAGAAGGACGCACTGATGAAGCTAAAATGAAACTATATGCCAACCCTAGATTTTATTTACGTAATAGCCTGAGAGATTATATGGGCAATCTACCAGCTGCTGTTAAAACAGTACCAATGATTACATTGGTCAATGGCGGCTCAGCCTCTGCTTCTGAAATTGTTGCTGGTGCCTTACAAGATCATAAGCGATCTACCATAATGGGCTCACAAACTTTTGGTAAAGGTTCAGTACAAACTATACTGCCATTATCTAGTAACACTGCAATTAAACTTACAACTGCTCTATATTACACACCGGAAGGAAAATCTATCCAAGCAACAGGGATTACCCCTGACATTATTGATGAATCAGAAGAAGATGAATCACGTCGGATACGTGAAGCTGATTTGAACCGTCATTTAACTAATGGTGACAAAGATGAATCAACTACTGATTCCAGCGCCAAAGAAATAGAAGCTGAAACTAAACAAGAAGATAAGGATACAGAGGACAAGGATACAGAGGATAAGGACGAAAAAGATGACACCGATAGAACACCGATAGAATTTGGCTCCAGTGAGGACCTATTATTAATCCAGGCTATGGATTATTTAAAAAACAATAATTCACCAAAATAGTAAGCTAATTAAATCGGTAACAGATAATCACCTATACTTCACGCGGCCACAATTGATGATTTTAAACTGTGACCACGCGAAGTAAGGGACGAGGCAATAATAATTTGTCCATTTAGGCGAAGTCACTTTTCCCTGATTTGAGGCGGTTCGTAGGACGCATAGTTATTCTATGTAACCGGAGGAGCAACGAAAAATCAGAGTAAAAGGGCAAGTCTAAATGGTCAAATTATTATTGCCTCGTCCCTAAGTATATTTAGCAAATATTTCTTAGCCCCTAATTTTACGAATATAAAATTGGGGGCTATTGTGTATTTATGCTCTTTAAAACAGATTTAAATTAGCTGTTTCTGCATCAAACAAACAATCATGAATGATCACCAACTGTTGCGCTACAGCCGTCATATAATGTTGCCTCAAATCGATATTAAGGGCCAAGAAAAATTAATTCAGTCATGCGCACTGATTATTGGTGCCGGAGGATTAGGTTCACCGGCGGCTATGTACCTTGCTGCTAGTGGTATTGGTAAGTTAATTATTTGCGACAATGATACGGTTGACTTAACTAATCTGCAGCGACAAATCATCCATAGAACAGACTCTATTGGCATAGCTAAAATTTATTCTGCAAAAAAAACTCTAGAAGGTATTAATCCAGAAACAAACATCATCACGCTAAAAGAATATATAACAGAAAAAGAACTTGCTCAATTAGCCAAAGAAGCGGATGTTGTTATTGATGCCAGTGATAATTTTTCTACTAGACATAATATAAACAAAGCCTGCTTTACTTATAACAAACCACTTGTGTCAGGTGCAGCAATTCGCTTTGATGGGCAAGTAACCGTATTTGATTTAAGTCATTCTAGCAGCCCTTGTTATAATTGCCTTTTCCCAATCAATGGTAACAATGATGAAACTACACATTGTGCAACAATGGGAGTATTTTCACCCTTAGTTGGCATTATCGGGTGTGTACAAGCAGCTGAAGCAATAAAGCTATTACTTAATATTGGAGAATCTCTAAACGGACGTTTACTGTTGCTTAACGGTTTAACAATGGAGTGGCGCTCAATTAAATTAAATAAAGATCCTGCTTGCGAGATATGTGCTAATACTTGCTGAATCTAAGTAATACCTAGGACCTAGATCCTGATGTCGAACAAGCTGTTTTAACAAACCCAGAATCAAGTAGTCAATTGTTCTAGACCTAATTACCTGAAACAGGCTACAATTTTGAGTTTTAGGATAATCTTGCAACATGCGCGTTCAGCGAAGTCTTTCTACTCAAGCTGAAACACCTATGGCACTAACAATAGGTAATTTTGATGGGATTCACCTTGGCCACCAAGCCATGCTTACCCGCCTTAAAAAAGCTGCTAAACAACTTAATTTAATCACTTGCGTGATGACCTTTGAACCTCACCCACGTGAATTCTTCACACCAAATCAAGCTCCCTCACGATTAACAAGCTTAAGAGAAAAACTTGAATTATTGACTAAATTAAATATTGACCGAACCATAGTGTATCGTTTCAATCATAATTTCTCACAAATCAGCCCAGAAATATTCATTAGCCAAATTTTAGTTAAAACATTATCAGTACGCTGGATGCTTATCGGCGACGATTTCCGTTTTGGTGCAAAACGTGCGGGAGATATAGCGATGTTAAAAACTTTTGCTTCAAAGCATAACTTTGAAATAGAGGAAATGCCAAATTTTGCCATTAATAACCAACGAGTTTCAAGTACTGGGGTACGCAACGCACTTACTGTTGGTGATTTAAATTCTGTCCATCAAATGTTAGGTAGGCCTTATAGTATAAGTGGCCGAATTATCCATGGCGCTAAACTTGGCAAAAAACTTGGTTTTCCTACAGCGAATGTCCATATGCGGCACAACAGAATACCGCTATCTGGTATTTTTGTGGTAGAAGTAAAAGGTGCCATTGCATCAACTCCAGCCAAAATAATACCTGGTGTAGCTAGTCTAGGCGTACGCCCAGCAGTTTATACCAATGGCAAACCTACTTTAGAAGTACATTTACTTGATTTTAATCAGGAAATTTATGACCGTCACATACAAGTCAATTTTTTGCATAAACTCCGAGATGAAGAAATGTTCCCTAATTTAGAAGCACTCACTACACAAATTAAACAAGATGTAGAAAACACTAGAAATTATTTCTTGACTTCATCGCCTCAATTCACAATAGATTAAAAATATCCTACGTTTAGAAACACGCACGTTCCTTACCATCATCCACTAACTCTATATGTCATGACCGATTACAAAAAAACACTAAACTTACCGGATACACCATTCCCAATGCGCGGCAACCTTGCCAAACGTGAACCAATCATGTTGGAAGCATGGACAAAAAAAGATTTATATCAAAAGATCCGCTCAATTAGCCAAGGCCGCCCAAAATTCATACTACATGACGGCCCTCCATACGCTAATGGAGATATCCATATTGGTCATGCAGTTAATAAAATCCTTAAAGATATTATTATTAAAAGCAAAACACTAGCTGGTTTTGACGCACCTTACGTGCCTGGCTGGGATTGTCATGGATTACCTATTGAGCATCAGATTGAAAAGAAAAAGGGTAAAAACCTTCCTGCAGATGAAGTACGTACCCTTTGCCGTACCTTTGCACAGAAACAAGTTACGCAACAGAAAACTGGTTTTATTAGACTTGGAGTTTTAGCTGACTGGGATAACTCATATCTCACCATGAATTATCAAACAGAAGCAGATATTATTCGTGCGCTTGGAAAAATTTATCAGAGTGGCTATCTCTATCAAGGACAAAAACCTGTCAACTGGTGTATTGATTGTGGTTCTGCCTTAGCTGAGGCAGAAGTTGAACATGAAGATAAAACCTCACCCGCTATTGATGTTGGCTTTGAAATAACATCAACAAATTCATTAAGCAATATTGCAGCAGCATTCGGTGTAACGTTACCTACTAATAGCAAAGTTTTCGCTGTCATATGGACCACCACACCTTGGACCCTACCAGCCAACCAAGCTGTCAGTGTTCACCCTGATTTTGAATACTCACTAATACAAACACCAAGCCAACTATTAATATTAGCAACCGAGCTAAAACAAGCATGTCTGGAACGCTATACTTCAAGTGGTGACATTTTAGCTACTTGCAAAGGTCAAGCTCTGGAAAACATCCAACTTCAACATCCTTTTGAAGCACGTGAAGTAAAAATTATTTGTGGTAAACATGTCACCTTGGAAGCTGGTACTGGTTTAGTACACACAGCACCAGCGCACGGATTGGATGATTATTTTGTTGGTCAAAAATACAACTTACCAAGTGATAGTCCAGTTGATGGTGGTGGTAAATTTGATGTAAACACACCATTAGTTGGTGGCATGTTTGTTTGGAAAGCAAGTGATCGTATCACTGAAACACTAGAATCTAGCGGACACCTACTGCACCTAGAAAAAATACAACATAGCTACCCTCACTGCTGGCGCCATCATACACCTATTATTTTTCGTTCTACACCACAATGGTTTATTGGTATGAATCTGAAAAACAATACAACCACCACCCAACAAGGTAAAACCTTACGTGAGCTGGCTATTAATGCGGTAGAAACAACGGAATTCTATCCAATCTGGGGTAAAGCTCGCTTAGAAGCCATGATTAAAAATCGCCCCGATTGGTGTGTTTCACGCCAACGTAACTGGGGCGTGCCAATCCCGTTTTTTATACACAAAGAAACCCAAGAATTACATCCACGCACCCTTGAATTACTAGAGCAAATTGCCATAAAAGTAGAGCAGCAAGGAATTGAAGCTTGGTTTGCTTTGGATGAAGCTGAATTGCTTGGTGAAGAAGCCAAGGACTACTCCAAACTTACCGACACACTAGATGTATGGTTTGATTCTGGCACCACTCATAGCAGTGTACTTAAACGTGGCGACAAACTTAAATATCCAGCAGACCTTTATCTTGAAGGTTCAGATCAACATCGTGGATGGTTTCAATCTTCATTACTGACAGGTTGTATTATTGATAATCGTGCACCTTATGATGCTCTATTAACCCATGGCTTTGTTGTTGACGGCAATGGTCACAAAATGAGCAAATCTAAAGGAAATGTAATTGCACCACAAAAAATCATGGGTACCTTTGGCGCTGATATTCTACGCTTATGGGTGGCTTCTACTGATTATTCTGGTGAACTATTTATTTCTGATGAAATATTAAAACGTGTGGTTGAAAGTTATCGCCGTATCCGTAATACCTTACGTTTCTTATTAGCTAACTTGTCTGATTTTGATCCAACAACAAGTGCAGTAAATCCAGAAAATTGGATGGAAATTGATCGTTACATGTTGGCATTTACACAAACATTACAAGAGGAATTAACACAAAACTATCAACGCTACGAATTCCATCAGATTGTTCATAAACTACACAATTTTTGTTCTGAAGATCTAGGTGGATTTTATTTAGATATTCTTAAAGATAGACTTTATACCGCCGCTGCTGATGGTGTTCCACGTCGTTCAGCACAAAGTGCGCTGCATCATATTACACATAGCTTAATACGTTTATTTGCACCAATTTTAAGCTTCACTACAGAAGAAGCCTGGCAACATTTCACCGGTGATACCGAAGGTAGCATACTGCTACATACCTGGCATAAATTTCCATCTCAATCTGACACAACATTAATTACAAATCGTTGGAATCGACTACGTGAATTACGCTCACAAGTACAAAAGAGACTAGAAACAGCTCGTGCGAATGGTGAAATTGGTTCTTCATTAGCAGCCACCGTAGAAATTAAAGCCAGTGGTGAAGATTTTACTTTATTAAATTCATTAGGAGATGATTTAAGATTTGTGATGATTACTTCTGAAGCACAACTAATAGCTGTTGACAGCCTTCAGCAAGTAGAAATTTCAGTCACTGCCTCCACCCACCAGAAATGTGACCGCTGCTGGCACTATCGACAAGATGTCGGCAATAACCATGATCACCCAACATTATGTAATCGTTGCATGTCTAATCTTTTTGGTGCAGGAGAGGAGCGACAGTATGCTTAATATTACATCGGCAATTTGTGCCACAGATTTTCCTGGTTATTTATGGTGCAAGGTACTAGTACTACTGGAGCAATACTGATCATGAAACTTTACATCAGTCTAAGTATTGCATTAGTTATTCTTATTCTAGATCTAGTTACTAAACGTTGGGTTGAATCTGAACTTTTTTACGGCCAACAAATTCCAGTAACTGACTTTTTTAATTTAATTCTCACCTATAACTCAGGTGCTGCCTTTAGTTTCTTAAGTAACGAATCTGGTTGGCAGCGCTGGTTTCTAAGCAGCATTGCCGCCGGCGCTTCAATATTTATTATTTATCTACTACATAAGCACGCCAATAACAAACTATTCTGTATTTCTCTTAGTTTAGTACTGGGAGGGGCACTTGGTAATTTATGGGATAGGATCACACTAGGACATGTGGTAGATTTTCTAGATTTTTATATTGGCAGCTATCACTGGCCAGCATTTAATGTGGCCGACTCCGCGATTGTTATCGGTGCCGCCTTATTGATTATTGATAGTTTTAGGCAGCCAAATGAAAACTAAAAAACTTCCTTAGGAACGTGCATGGAATAAATCAGGCAACTAGTACCTTGTACGCTAAATAACCAAGAAAATCTATGGTATAAATTGCCGATAACTGCGCTGAAGAAGCTTGACGTATACTCAGGGGCAAGGAAATAATAAATCATCCAATTTAGGCGAGGTTATTTTGCTCTGATTTGAGGCGTTTCGTAGGGCGCATAGTTGTTCTATGTAACCGTAGAACCAACAAAGAATCAGAGTAAAAGGACAAGTCTAAATGGATGATTTATTATTTCCTTGTCCCTCAATATGTCTGCGCTTCTTCACCTTGTTCTAGACAATTTTTGCATTCCCCATATTTTCCATATTTTCCAGGTTATTTAGCGTACAAGGTACTAGCGCAGGATTTATGTTCGTATACGGGGGCGTGTAAACAGGCGCATAGCACGGCTATGTAACTGTTTACATAACGCAGAAG
>JAJFJL010000192.1 GCA_021774055.1 Nitrosomonas sp.
TGGGGAGCCAATCTACGTACAAGCTCAAGGCCTAAGGGTGCACCGGCTTCCCCAGAAAATCAGCTATCACTATAAACAATTTGTGTTAATCGTACTGTGTTTTAGCGAGATGTTTAATATACAAGGGTGCATTCCATGCACCGTTACCATATGTGTACGTTTGCTATCAATTGAATATATCCAACAATTTAAATGAATGTGATTAATTGTAATAATTTGCGGTGCGTAGAACGCACCATACTTTTCATGGTGATTTGAAGATCGGTAGGGTGCATTCCATGCACAGTTAACATGTGTGTACGTTTGCTATCAATTGAATATATCCAACAATTTAAATAAATATGCTTAATTGTAATAATTTGCGGTGCGTAGAACGCACCCTACTTTCATGGTGATTTGAAATGAATATAATTGAGCACAATATTCTGGATGTCTAATTATCGACGTGCAAATGCTAAAGGTGGGACTTATTTTTTTACCGTTGTGACTTATCGGCGGCAAAAAATACTTTGTAATGAAAGTGTACGTTTGACGTTACGTAATGCTATTCGGTCGGTACAACAAGAACATCCGTTTGTAATTGATGCCTGGGTATTGTTACCGAATCATCTACATTGCATTTGGACGTTACCATCAGATGATGCTTGTTTTGCTATGCGCTGGGCGAAGATCAAACAGTTTGTTAGTAAGCAATGCGGCCCCGCGCTACGACGTGACGATTGGATGAATCAGTCAAAACAAAAACGACATGAGTCGACACTTTGGCAGCGTCGATTTTGGGAACATCAAATCCGTGACGATGATGATTATGAAAATCATATGAATTACCTTCATTACAATCCGGTAAAACATGGTTTAGTTAAAAAGGTGTTGGATTGGCCGTATTCGACATTTCATCGTTATGTGCGCAAAGGTGTTTATGATAAAAATTGGGGTGGTAATGATATGGTGATTGTGAATGGCGAATGGGGTGAATAACCTTGTGTTCTAGTAGGGCGTATTCCATGTGCCATTTATCACCTTGGTGCGTGGAACGCACCCTACCATAAATGTAAACCGAGTATTGCAGGATGCCCAGCTATGACTAAAACCAAATCACCACTATTACCACCTGTTTTCCCGGCACCTTGGGCTAGTGAGTGGGGGCAAGATCAATTTGGTTTGTTTATGGATTTAGATTATCAAGGGATCCAGCAACGTTTTCGTTGGATTATGCCAGGTAGTTTCTTGATGGGTTCTCCTGAGATGGAAGCTGAAAGGTGGGGTGATGAAACACAACATAGGGTAACCTTAACTAAAGGCTATTGGCTGGCGGATAGTGCTTGTACGCAGGAGTTGTGGTTGGCTGTAATGGGAGATAATCCAAGTCATTTTACTGATGATGTTAATAATCCAGTGGAGCAAGTGAGTTGGCATAATGTACAACAATTTATCCAATGTTTAAACGACCATTATCCAGATTTGAATGCGCAGTTACCCACAGAAGCTGCTTGGGAATATGCTTGTCGCGCTGGCACAATTACAGCTTTTTCATTCGGTGAGAACATCACACCACAGCACGTGAATTATGATGGCAATTATCCTTATACTAAGGGTGATAAAGGTTTGTACCGAAAAAAAACAGTTGCTGTGAAATCGTTAACACCTAATTCATGGGGCTTATATGAAATGCATGGCAATGTTTGGGAATGGTGTGTGGATGGGCTGCGTGAGTATACAACGCAGGCTATGATTGATCCTATAGGGCCGGAGGATAAAGGAGCTTCCCGGGTGTTGCGTGGTGGCTCGTGGTTCTACTACGGCTGGAACGCGCGTTCTGCCTGCCGGAACTGGCGCGTTCCCGACTACGCTTACCACGACATCGGCTTCCGGCTTGCCCTAGGTCACAAGTCAGGGTATTTAAACAAGTAGGTCGGTGAGTGGAATTTGTCTCGACGGACGCGGCGGAGGGACGTAGGATGAGCCGACGCAGGAGGCGCATCAACCAGATAGGGTGTATTTCATGCTAATTGGTGATGCGTGGAACGCACCCTACTTTTTATGACTGTATTCTCGTAATTTACAGGTTAGAATAGCTACCTCATATTTAACTTTATAAGATGTTATTTAATAATGAAATTTAATTTATTTTCAACAAGATCAATAGTATTGCTTGGGCTGATATTAGTTTTTATTGGTTTGTCGCAAGTTAGCGTTGCTGCCGATAATAAAGCTAACGCCGTGAAGTTATCAACAAATGCGATAGAAAATCTGCAGATTAATGCTGGTTTTGGTTGGGGGATTTTTAGTGGGAGTATTTATAACTCTAATCATGATGTTACGATTAAACAGTTAATAGTTATGATGACCCCGATTCATGATCATCATATGGAGATGATGGGAACGATGTCACATGAGCCTAAGGAATATGTAATTGATTTAAATTTAAAACCGTTGTCAAAAAGTGCTATTTCAGTAGCGATTGCTGCTGATGATACTCATGTACATGATTTTGAATGGGAAATAATTCAGGCGTTGGGTTAT
>JAJFJL010000193.1 GCA_021774055.1 Nitrosomonas sp.
CATCTAGCTTTGTCTTTATGTTCATCTTCTGCATTATGTAAACAGTTACATAGCCGTGCTATGCGCCTGTTTACACGCTTTGAATATGAGCATAAATCCTGTGCTAGCTGCTCAAGTTATTTCATGCGCGTTCCTTAGGGACGAGGCAGTAATAATTTGTCCATTTATACTTGCCCTTTTACTCTGATTTTTAGTTGGTCCTCCGGTTACATAGAATAACTATGCTCCCTACGGATAGCCTCAAATCAGAGTAAAATGACTTCGCCTAAATGGATAGATTATTATTGCCTCGTCCCTTATACATATGCACATCATACTTTTTGTTAATTGAGGTAAATTGCACCAAGTATTCTGTTTCCTTGTGCACCGGTAACCGTAGCAAGATTAACTGGGATGCCAAGTATGGTTTGCTTTGCTAGCCAGGCAAAGGCAAAAGCTTCTACCCAATCAGCATCGACATTTAATTGATCGGTCAGTGCTACTTTTTTCCCGGTTAACGTTTTGCTTAACTGAGTGATTAGTGTTTGGTTGTGCGCACCACCACCACAGATATAAACTTCTTCGGCATGCGGGCAATAGCTGATAATTGCTTGAGCAATTGACTTAGTAGTTAGTTGCGCTAAGGTTGCCTGTACATCTTCTGGTTTTTCATTGCCCTGTAAATAACCCTCTAACCATTGCATGCTAAACATTTCTCTGCCGGTACTTTTTGGTGGTGCTAGCGGAAAGAAGTGAAAGCTAACTAGTTTTTGAAGTAGCGCTGGAATGACTTGACCAGATGCCGCCCATGCACCATCCTTGTCGTAGTTTTTGTTGGTATGCCGTAAACACCAAGCGTCCATTAATAAATTGCCAGGACCACAATCAAAGCCAATAAGGTTGTTATCTGGGGCAAGGATAGTAAGATTTGCAATGCCACCAATATTGACAATCACACGGTTAGTGTTTGTTTGCTGGAACATAGCTTGATGAAAAGCTGGGACCAAAGGAGCGCCTTGTCCACCAGCAGCTATATCACGACTTCTAAAGTCTGCAATTATTGTGATAGTTGTTAATTCAGCTAATAATGCAGCATTAACAAGTTGAATTGTGTAACATTTTTCTGGACAATGTCGAATAGTTTGGCCGTGACATCCAATCGCAATAATATTTTTTGGTGCTAGGTTACATTTGCTAAGTAGACGCTTAACTGTATTAGCAAACAGTTGAGATAACCGATTGGCAAGGATAGCCGTACGATTTAATTCATCGTCACTTGCTTGATGCAATGCCAGTAGTTGCTTACGTAAGTCGCTATCGTACGGTACAAACAAAGTCTGCTGCAATGCAGGGGTTGCGTTGAAGTTGATTAATACTGCATCAATGCCATCTAGGCTGGTGCCTGACATGATGCCAATGTAGTAATCAGCTTGCAACGCTAAACTCAATTCTCGTCTCTAAGTGCAATTTGTGTTGTATTACGTAGGATGTTTAATCGTGCTACTAGTGATTTAGTTTCATTTTTAAAGATGGCTAGATTATTTTCTGTAATTGCTGGGGCAGTTGGTAACGCTATTTTAGCAGGATCATGTTGAACTCCATTAACACGTAACTCATAGTGTAAATGTGGCCCAGTAGCCATTCCGGTTGCGCCTACATAACCGATTACATCACCTTGACTAACACGTTGTCCATTACGCATACCTTTGGCAAAACGAGATAAGTGAGCATACGCTGTATCATATTTACCGTTATGTTTTAGAACGATTAGTTTGCCATAGCTACGTTGGTTGCCAGCAAAGGTTACAGTACCATTCGCAGTTGCTTTTACTGGGGTGCCGGTTGGGGCTGCATAATCAACTCCTCTGTGCGCGCGCCATTTTTTTAGCACTGGATGGAAGCGTGAGTTGGTAAAGCCTGAACTAATCCGAGAAAATTCTAGTGGTGAACGCAGGAACTCTTTACGTAAACTTTCTCCATCTGGGGTGTAATAACCACTGTCACCATTTGCGGCTTGATAGAAGATAGCTTGATGTGGTTTTCCTTTATTTACATACTCTATAGCTAAGATCTTGCCTGTTTTGGTTTGTTCGCCATTGTTGTGTAATGTTTCGTAGACAACTTTAAAGCGATCACCTTTACGTATATCTCTATGAAAATCAATGTCAGAAGAGAAAATGTCAATGATTTGAGTTGCAATATTATTAGGTATACCAGCATTATCTGTAGCGCCAAATAAAGAGCTATTAACAACACCTGTACGCATTTGAATATGTACATCAAGCTCAATTGCTTGTTCAGTCATATGGAAAGTATCATCTATCTTTTCCATTAAGAACAGTTCTTCTCTGCCAAAAAAATAGCGTAGCATCAATAACTCACCAGCCAAGGTTGTGTTGGCGTAAACTGTTTGCCCTGGTCTTAATCTACGCATTGCTTGGCTTTCTCGGGCAGCTTGTAAAAACGCGATAGTGTCCTCACGACTGACATCCATTCTGCTAAGAATTGTTGCTATGGTGTCGCCACGTTGAATGCTTTCCTGGCGTGAGAAAGGAAGATTCTCATTAGTTGTATTGATGGTTAGCGTTGGGATAGGAAGTTCGCGAACTATGGATTCTACGGAAAAGTCGCCTATAGTAGTGTTTGGTGCGATACCGAACGCAGTTACAATGCCAAATAGTGGTAGGCTAGATAAAACAATTAACCAACTTAAACGTTTTTTTGTGAAGATTGGTGATTTTTGAGCTAGAATCTTGTTTTTTTCACGGAGTGGAATTAATAGCATATGATAATCAGCTTCCTGAAATTCAAATTAATAGTAATTACAATAATGTAAAGTGGTTGCAAATAGTTTTTTTGTGTGAGTCTAACATGAAAAATATATGCGTTACACTAGCGCGCAAGATACTAGTTAAAATTAGACGTTACCAATTCATCTATAAAATAAGGCTGTTAAAATGAAAAGACAATTTATCACATTGTTATTATTGTTTCTTTGCGTAAGTACGGTTAATGCCACACACCATGATGTTCGTGGTAGAGCTGAGAGTAGTGTCATGACATGGATTGATTTAATTGACAATAAGCAATATGTACTTGGCTGGGAGAGCGCTGCAGTGCATTTGCAGACGCAAACACCAAAGCCTGATTGGTTGAAAATAGTTCATGATATACGCAAACCTTTGGGGTTAGTCAATTCTAGAAATGTTGCTACTGCTACTTCGACAGCATCTGATGGGCGTAACATTGTGTTTGTATTCTATACATCATTTGAACATAAAGTGTTGGTAGTTGAGACGATTGAGACAATTAAAGAAGCTGACGATAAATGGCGAGTTTCGGGGTATTCTGTCAAATAATCCAAAGTGATACGATGCTGAAGCAGACAGCTCTTTTTATCACGTGCTGCGACAAAAATACGTGATTCTATAATTCAAATCTGGATCATTTGCATGATTTAGGTTAAATATTTAGTTAAATCAATTGTGAGTAAATTAGTCACCGAACAGCTGCATATTATAAAGCGGGGCAGCCATGAATTGCTGGTTGAAAAAGAATTAGAAACTATGCTGATGACTGGTCGTCCATTGCGAGTTAAGGCCGGGTTTGACCCTACCGCGCCAGATTTACATTTGGGCCATGCAGTGTTACTTAACAAACTAAGACAATTACAGGACCTGGGGCATCATGTCTTGTTTCTTATTGGTGATTTCACTGGCATGATTGGTGACCCGAGTGGCAAGAACGCTACACGTCCACCGCTGACACGCGAGCAAGTAGTTGAGAATGCGGAGTCCTACACCACGCAGGTATTTAAAATATTAAAGCAAGAGCAGACGGAAGTTGTATTTAATTCTACTTGGATGAATAAACTTAATGCCGCTGATTTGATAAAATTAGCTGCGACACATACTGTTGCACGAATGTTAGAGCGTGATGATTTTGATAAACGCTATAAAAATCGCCAACCGATTGCAATTCATGAGTTTTTGTATCCATTGATTCAAGGCTATGATTCAGTTGCACTTAAGGCAGATCTTGAACTAGGTGGCACTGATCAAAAATTTAATTTATTAATGGGTCGTGAATTACAAAAACATTTTGGTCAGCCAGCACAATGCATTTTAACCATGCCGTTGTTAGAAGGGTTGGACGGCGTGAATAAGATGTCAAAGTCGTTAAATAACTATGTTGGTATTACTGAAGACCCCAAGGAAATTTTTGGTAAATTAATGTCAGTTTCTGATGAGTTGATGTGGCGTTATATTGAGTTATTATCATTTGAATCTATAGATACTATTCAGCAATGGAAGCAAAGTGTAACGGATGGTCGTAATCCGCGTGACATTAAGGTACTGTTTGCGCAAGAAATTGTCGCACGTTTTCATTGTAAGCAGGATGCAGAAGCGGCATTGCATGACTTTGAAACACGCTTTAAACGTGGTGCACTGCCGGATGATATGCCTGAAATAACCATAATGACTAAAGATTCTGCTGTTCCACTACCGCAATTATTGAAACAAACAGAACTTACTGCGAGTACCAGCGAGGCTTTACGTTTGGTTAAACAAGGAGGCATAAAGCTTGATGGTAATAAGGTTGAAGATAAAAACGTTAAAATAACCTGTGGCCAAACAGTTGTAATACAAGTTGGTAAACGAAAATTTGCTAGGGTTACGGTTGTTAAGTCGGTAGATTAAAACTGTTTTAACTTGAAAACTAATACCTGGGTCCTGCAAGTAATCGCACACATACTGCATAACAGATTGTTACATATAGCAAACTTTATTCTTTGAGAATATCAATAAGTATTCTACGCAGAATAAAGTTCATTCTGTGAAACAATCTGTTGCACATTATATGTACGATCACTTGCAAGATCTAGGTAATAAATAATGTAGTGTCGAATATATTTTAATCTGGATCCTGTAAGTAATTATGCATGTATCGTGTAACAAGTTGTTTTTATAGAATAGAGTTCTAGATATAAAACAGTCTGTTGTGTAAAATTTGTATAATCACTTGTAGGGTCTAGGTTTAGGGACGAGGTAATAATCGTAATAGTTTGTCCTTTAGGCGAAGTCATTTTGCTCTGGTTTGAGGGGGTCCGTATGGCGCATAGTTATTCTATGTAACCGGAGGAACAACGAAGAATAAGAGTAAAAGGGCAAGTATAAATGGATAAAGTATTATTACCTCGTCCCTTAAGGCACTGCTAAAATATCTGGAGCGATTTATTTTATTGTGACAAATTATCAAAGAAAAGGCATTATTCTGGCCGGTGGTTCTGGTACCCGGCTTTATCCAATTACTCAAGTTGTTTCTAAACAATTACTACCTGTATTTGACAAACCTCTTATCTACTATCCGCTAAGCACTTTAATGTTAGCTGGTATCCGTGACATTCTAATTATCTCTACCCCACAGGATACTCCACGTTATCAACAACTTTTTGGTTGTGGTAAGCAATGGGGGTTGAATTTATCTTATGCTGTACAGCCTTCCCCAGATGGTCTTGCTCAGGCATTTATTATTGGCGAGTCATTTATTGGTGATGATGACTGTGCTTTAGTATTAGGCGATAATATTTTTTACGGCCATCATTTGCATAATTTACTTGATAATGCTATGCAACGCACTGAAGGTGCTAGTGTTTTTGCTTATCATGTGCATGACCCAGAACGTTATGGTGTGGTTGAATTCGATAAGACTGGCTGCGCAATTAATTTAGAAGAAAAACCAGTACAACCTAAATCAAATTATGCAGTAACTGGTTTGTATTTTTATGACCAGCAGGTTGTTGATTTTGCTAAATATCTTAAACCTTCGGTACGTAATGAGCTGGAGATAACAGATCTTAATCAAATCTATTTAGAACAAGCCCAGCTGAATGTTGAAATTATGGGGCGTGGTTATGCTTGGCTAGATACTGGTACCCATGATTCTTTGTTGGAAGCTAGCCAGTTTGTAGCCACGATTGAGAATCGCCAAGGTTTGAAAATTTCTTGTCCAGAAGAAATTGCTTATAGACGGAAGTGGATAGATGCAACGCAATTAGAAAATCTTGCTACACCTTTAGCTAAAAATGGTTATGGTCAGTATTTGCTGCAAGTGTTGAAGCAGGAATGTTTTATTGATACCTAGATTTTAAGAATTTAACAATTTGTCCATTTAGACTTGCCCTTTTGCTCTGGTTTTTCGTTGCTCCTCCGGTTACATAGAATAACTATACGCCCTACGGACCGCCTCAAATCAGAGCAAAATGACTTCGCCTAAATGGACAAGTTGTTTCATGCACGTTTCTAGGATTATTGTCAGATAAGGATTATATGAAAGCTTCTCAACTTGCTATTCCAGGTGTTTTTTTACTTGAACCACGTGTGTTTGGGGATGAGCGTGGTTTTTTCTTTGAAAGTTTTAATCAACGTCAATTTGAAGATGTTATTGGTAAAAAAATAACTTTTGTGCAAAGTAACCATTCTCGTTCAGTACAACATGTTTTGCGTGGATTACATTATCAAATCAAACAGCCACAGGGTAAATTAGTGCGTGTTGTGGTTGGTGAGGTATTTGATGTGGCGGTTGACATTCGGCGGACATCACCAACTTTTGGCCAATGGGTTGGTGCCATGCTTTCGGCGGAGAATAAAAAGCAGTTGTGGGTTCCAGAAGGTTTTGCGCATGGTTTTGTAGTTCTTTCTGATAATGCCGAGTTTCTCTATAAAACAACTGATTACTGGGCGCCAGAATATGAAAGGTGTATTTTATGGAATGATCCAGACTTGGCCATTGATTGGAAAATTAACCAGCAACCAGCGCTTTCTGTCAAAGATGCACAGGGTTCTGCGTTTAAAGCGGCAGAAGTTTTTGCGGATCAACTGTAAGCTAATTGGATGGCTAAGCAAAAGACTATTTATTCGTGTAACGAATGTGGGGGACAAACCCCAAAATGGCAAGGACAATGCCCGCATTGTCAGGCCTGGAACACACTTGTCGAGAGCCTTGTCGATAAAATGGTGGCACGCTTTAGTCCGGTATCTGCCATCGGTAGTGTACAAAATTTAAGTGATATTGAGGCAGGTGAGGAGCCTCGTTTCCCTACTAAAATCTCTGAATTAGATCGTGTTCTAGGTGGTGGTTTAGTTAATGGTGGCGTTGTATTGCTAGGAGGTGATCCAGGTATTGGTAAATCTACATTATTACTGCAGGCCTTGTCGTACCTGTCGACTGAACGTAATGTGTTGTATGTCAGTGGTGAGGAATCAGCACGTCAAGTAGCATTACGTGCAAAACGTTTAGTACTTAATGTTGATGCAGTAAATTTACTGGCAGAAATTCAATTAGAAAAAATCCAATTAATATTGGCTGAGCATAAACCAGATGTTGCAGTTATTGACTCAATTCAAACTGTTTATTCAGATGCATTACAATCAGCCCCTGGTTCTGTGGCACAAGTGCGCGAATGTGCTGCACAATTGACTCGTTTTGCGAAGTCTAGCGGTACCTGTATTATTTTGGTGGGACATGTTACTAAAGAAGGTGCTTTGGCTGGGCCACGGGTATTGGAGCATATGGTAGATACTGTACTTTATTTTGAAGGTGATACTCATTCTAGTTTTCGTATGATTCGTGCTTTTAAAAATCGTTTTGGTGCGGTGAATGAATTGGGCGTATTTGCTATGACTGAGAAAGGGTTGCGTGAGATTAATAATCCATCAGCTTTGTTTCTTTCTCATCATAGTGGGCAGGTTCCAGGGTCTTGTGTGATGGTAACGCAAGAAGGTACGCGCCCATTATTGGTTGAAATTCAGGCTCTAGTCGATGAAGCACGTGCACCTAATCCGCGACGACTTAGTGTTGGATTAGAGCAAAATAGGTTGGCAATGTTGTTAGCTGTGTTACATCGGCATGCTGGTATTCCTTGTTACGATCAGGATGTATTTGTGAATGCAGTTGGTGGCGTTAAAATTACTGAGCCAGGTGCTGACTTGGCTGTTCTGCTGGCAATTGTTTCTTCGTTTAAAAATAAACCACTACCAGAAAAAATGGTGGTGATTGGTGAGATTGGTTTGGCTGGTGAGGTACGTCCGGTGCAACGTGGGCAAGAGCGACTAAAAGAAGCGGCCAAATTAGGTTTTAATCAGGCAATTATTCCTAAAGCTAATAAACCAAAGCAGATTATTTCAGGTATTGAAATTATTGCAGTAGAGCGTGTTGAAACTGCTGTGGCACAACTGATTTGAGAGGACAAACTTTATGAATCATAAACAGCGAATACAGCTTTGGCTATTAGGAGTTTTTTCAATATTTATTTTGTTAGCTGCGGCAATGGTTGCACCAATACCACAACCAACTGCATACCACCAGTTTGCAGATCAACGTGATTTTTTTGGTATTCCTAATTTCTTCAATGTAGCATCTAATTTAGCATTACTTGTTAGTGGTTTAGCCGGTGTATTATTTGTTTTTCAATCACCAAATTTACTGATTAACAGAACATTCTTAGTGTTATCTGAACGTACGGCCTACCTGGTTCTATTTCTGAGTGTGATTTTTACCTGTTTTGGTTCTGCTTATTATCATTGGATGCCAGATAATGAAAGATTATTGTGGGACCGACTGCCAATTGCGATAGGTATAACTGCATTGTTGGCAATTACGTTATCTGAGCGTATTAGCTTAAAGTTGGGTTTGCAATTGTTGCCCTGGTTAGTTATATCCGGTGTCGCCAGTGTATGGTATTGGTACTGGAGTGAGCAGCAAGGTATTGGGAATCTTAATTATTATATTGTTACTCAATTTTATTCATTATTGTTGATTATTCTAATTGGGATATTCTTTCCGTCTCAATATACTAATGCTTCAGATATGCATTATGTTATTGTGTTATACGGTTTAGCCAAGATTGCAGAATCTTTGGACCAAGAGATCTATAATTTTGGTCAAGTTATTAGTGGTCATACACTAAAGCATTTGCTGGCTGCACTGGCTGTTTATTGGATTGTACGAATGTTAAGACGACGTTGTTTGTTAATAAATTAATTTCCATAAAATGGATGTAACTACATGTAAATTATTTGGTTATTAGGTGAGAATAAATATTTTGGTAAAAATTATTCTGTGAAAATAGATTGTTGCTAGTATGGTATGGTCTTGAGTCATTTAGGTATGGTGCCCTACGATAAATGTAATTTCACTTAATTATTTAACCTTTCTGTCGTAAGTGGTAATAGTCGGTCTTTAGGACTTAGCTAATAGTTAACTAACGGATTTTTTTGTAGCATGAAGTGTAAGTGGTGTTTCTGAGGAATAAATTTTATGTATGGGGCAACACAATAAGGGACGAGGAAATAATAAGTTGTCCAATTTAGGCAAAGTCATTTTGCTCTGATTTGAGGCGGTCCGCAGGGCGCATAGTCATTCTATGTAACAGGAGGGCCAACGAAAGATCAGAGTAAAAGGGCAAGTCTAAATGGATGAATTATTATTTCCTCGTCCCTAAGCTTTGTGGAATATATGCGACCGTTTTATAGCGTTTAAGTAATGTAGTGATGAATTTAATTGACTAAGTAGTGTCTGAACGAAAATCCATAAAAATCTTCGATTTATTATTTCCTCTGTAATGCTTGCCAGGTAAAGGTTGCAGGGTTTTCGTTTAAGCACTAAGGAGCGCGCATTAAATAACTTGAGCAACTAGCGCAGGATTTACGCTCATATTCAAGGCGTGCAAACAGGCGCATAGCACGGCTATGTAACTGTTTGCATAACACAGAAGATGAATATAAATACAAAGCTAGTTGTTC
>JAJFJL010000194.1 GCA_021774055.1 Nitrosomonas sp.
GCTAACGGAGGAATAATAGCATTAACACGAGAACCATCAGCCAAGCGAGCATCCACTATCGGACTTGACTCATCAATTCTTCTACCTACCCGTGATACGATACGATCAATAATCTTTAATAAATGTTGGTTATCAGCAAAATGAGCTTCTGTTAGTACCAATCGTCCATAACGCTCAACATATACTTTACGATAACTATTAACCAAAATGTCAGATATACTACTATCTTCCAACAATGGCTCTAAAGGACCAAGCCCCATCACCTCATTTTGAATATCAATAACAAGACGCGACCTTTCAGATGCATTAATAGGTGTTTTCTCTTCAACTAACAACTGCTCTACCAACTTCTTGATTTCAACTGTTAGTCTATCACCTGTCAGATTCTCAATAACAGTCAAATCAACTCGATCAAGCATTTTTTGATGAATTAATGATTTTAGTTCTTGATAAGACTCTTTTTCATCCTGCAAGTTATCTTCTGAACGCAGCTCTGGTTCACCTACACCACCACTTTTATTCCAACCC
Source organism: Nitrosomonas sp. (assembly GCA_021774055.1). GTDB lineage: Bacteria > Pseudomonadota > Gammaproteobacteria > Burkholderiales > Nitrosomonadaceae > Nitrosomonas. The sequence goes on from JAJFJL010000194.1 coordinate 529, forward strand.
TGCAACCTATCTCGTATCGACATAATCTATAAATATTCCACATATTTACCAAAACTTTTCATGGCACAACATGTTGCCACAAAACAGCAATATTCCTACCCTGAAATCATTTTCTCAAACCACCCTACTTTTTCTTTCTTCAGCTTGTTTCCACAAATATTTGCCCCTATTCCCATCAACACCTGCGAAACCTGACTATCACGTGCAAATTTATAAACAGGAACACCATGATTAACTGCTTGTTCAACAACTAAATAATTATTAGGTATCGACGCAGCCACCTTGAGTCTTAATGTATCACTAACATCATCCAGTGTTATCTCACTTTTCTTATCATATCTATTAATAATCAAGCGTATCTTATCACTACTGTACCCCAATGAAAATAATGCTTCTATCAATCGCTTAGCATCACGAACAAATGGCAGCGTCTGCTGCAAAACCGGATAAATAAAGTCAGTTTTATCCAATGCACGAATCGAAACTGCATCCATACGACGACCAATATCCAAAATAACAAAATCATAATTTTCTACAAGAATTTTAATTAACTTAGATATATGATCTGGTGTTATTTTAGTTGCCTGGTCAGGCTCATAAGGGGAAGACAAAACATCCAAGTTAGGTAATATTTGCAACATACTTGAGGCAAGAAACGTGCTATCTAACCGATGAATCTGATCAGCAATATCAGCAATTGATGATGGCGGTTTAATGTCACTTAGAAATAACGAGGCATCACCCAGTTGTAAATTTAAATCAATCAATGCAACCCGTTTATTTTCCTGTGCAGCCAATATATATGCTAGGTTAGTTGCAATAAATGTTGCACCACTACCACCTTTACAAGGGATAAATGCTAGTACCTCACCATGATCAGTCGGCAATTTGGTTTTATACATTCTTTCTTTAAAGCGACTAACCATACCAATCAATTCTTCTTTCGTTGGTGAAGCAGAAAGCACCTCTCGGACACCGATACGCATAACATGCATCAATTTCTCAGACGACATCCCGGAAGTTAAAAGAACAATATAAAGATTGTGAAATTGCGATGCAACCTGCTCTAATACATGTAATTCACTATCGTCATCAACCATTCCTCCAAATAACAGTAAATCAGGTTTTTCCTCCTCAACAACAGACATAACCTTCCAAATATCGCCTTCAACAGGCAGAACCTTATGTTTATCACTTGTATCTGAAAGAAACAGCGGAGATGAATTATCTTTAGTTAATATTTGACACGTCGTATCCAACAATTGTTGGTTTTTTGAAATTACGGTAACGATCACGATCACACCCTTCTTTATCTACATTATTTATTTTGGACCACACAAAGACCTTAGCAACGTGCATGGAATAAATAATCAACTAGCGCAGGATTTATGTTCATATTCAAGGCGTGTAAACAGGCGCATAGCACGGCTATGCAACTGTTTATATAACGCAAAGATGAGCTTAAATACAAAGCTAGTTGCATAATTTATTTCATGCGTGTTCTACAACCTAGTGTAGTCTGTACCGTTTCACCTAGATCCTGCAAGTAATCGCTCATATAATGCGCAACAAATTGTTTCATAGAGTGAATCTCACTCTGCGTGGAATACCTACTGATATTCTAAAAGAATAAGGTTTGCTATATGGAACAATCTGTTATGCAGTATGTGTGAGATTACTTGCAGAATCTAGGTTTTAATTAAAAGTCACAAACAAGCTACCTACAAATAGGATTAATGTCGCTTTCGCTACTCATACTCTCACGTGGCAAAGTAGTCGAAAACTTGGGCATTGTAAAATTAATAGGTATTAGTGATGCTATAGATTTCACTGTAAAGTCATTAATTTCTACTGTTACAAACTCATCACAAACCCCTTCTTCTGAGCAAGACGAAGGATACGTGATAGAAATATCATTACTTGTTAAAAATCCAGCTAAATCAACAACCTTTGTTTTAATATTATCAGTGTGACTCTGATCGCAAACAACTGCTAATCTAGCACCCAAGCGTGTCGCTTCAACTGCCGTATTCAACATAAAGAAAACACGCCCTACCTCCATAATACCCAGTATTAATGTAAATAAAATAATTGAAATTAATGCAAACTCAACAGTAGCAACTCCCTTTTGACCGCATCTGTTCATTATTATAGCTCCTGCCTCATCGTTGCATGAATAGGGTCAAAAGTAATTGTGGCTGCAGTATCTCCAAAAAAAGTTAGTGGGTTAAAAATAAATATAAATTCGTAACCTTCTATGGTAACAGTAACCAAACTAATTTCAGTATCTCCAGAAACAATTCGCTCAGGTGATGTAACTATCACGTCAACCTTATCAAGACCAGCCAAAACTAACGGCGGAGTACAGGTTATATTCCCATATAACGTTAAACACTTAGCCTCATCTATAGCAGCTTGATATGTAATGGTATTGGTATGATCATGCCGAGAAAGATGCCGAACAGAATCACGCGCAACCTTAGCCACCGTATTATACTCATAAGTAGCTCGCCCAAACTCAGCCACACCAAAAGCCAAAACAATCAGTGGAATCAATAATAAAGCAAACTCAACAACAACCGCACCAGTCATTGATTTACAATTTAATTGAACAGGTCTATTTTTCATAAAAACTCGCTAATTACAAGTTTACTGAACTAAAACTAGTACTTTGGGACCCTTTCCGGACAACTCCCCTCCAGGTGCCCCAAGTGTTGCACAAGGACTATCTGACTCACTAGCCTTACCGATATACTCTACCCACAGATACTTGCCGTCATTGTCGTTGTCATCGTCATCGTCATCGTCCTTGTCATCGTCCTTGTCA
>JAJFJL010000195.1 GCA_021774055.1 Nitrosomonas sp.
AACACAATGGAAGGGTTTTGGTCTCTATTGCGTTCTTGGCTACGTCCGCACCGAGGAATTTCGCAAGAATCCTTACCCAACTATCTTGGATTTTTTGAGTTCATACACAATACAAAAAAACGAGGAAAAGGTCTTATGAAAGCTCTACTTGGACACTTTCTTGCTGATCAACCTGGAATACATTAAGAGCCTAAAATTATTCTTACTCTTGATGATGCAAAAAAAATTGCAGCTAGTGCGGAAGCGGAAGCCAAACGTAATGACTGGCCAGTAGTTATTGTAATTGTTGATGATGGCGGACATTTACTACATCTACAACGTTTAGATAACGCACAATATGGCAGCATTGAAGTTGCCATCGAAAAAGCACGTGCCGCGATTGCATTTCGTCGTCCTACTAAAGTTTGGGAGAACAATATTGAAGAAGGACGACTCCGTTATTTGAATTTGCCAGGAACTCTACCAATTGAAGGTGGATTACCTATTACTGTCACAAATCAATTTATTGGCGCAGTTGGTGTAAGCGGTGTTAGATCACACCAAGACGCACAAATCGCACAATCTGGAATTGATGCTTTAACCTTGCACGTTCCTAAATAACCAATTTAATTTTATAAACTTTAAACCATGACAACTAAACATTGCCCACTACTTATTCTTGGCTCCGGCCCAGCTGGTTATACTGCTGCAGTCTATGCTGCTCGCGCTAATTTAAATCCAGTGGTAATTACTGGCTTAGCCCAAGGAGGTCAATTAATGACCACAACAGATGTTGACAATTGGCCTGCAGATGCCATGGGTGTGCAAGGTCCTGAGCTAATGGCTCGTTTCCAGCAACATGCTGAACGTTTTGAAACTGAGATTATTTTTGATCATATCCATACTGCCGAACTTAATAAAAAACCGTTTGTCCTAAGCGGGGACCAAGGAAACTACACTTGCGATGCACTTATTATTGCAACAGGTGCATCCGCACAATATTTAGGCTTACCTTCTGAAGAAGCATTTATGGGCAAAGGAGTTTCTGGTTGCGCCACCTGCGATGGTTTCTTTTATAAAGAGCAGGATGTTGCCGTTATTGGCGGAGGTAACACTGCTGTCGAAGAAGCGCTTTATCTTGCTAATATTGCAAAGAAAGTTACCGTAGTACATCGACGTGATAGCTTCCGCTCAGAAAAGATCTTAATCGACAAGCTAATGGATAAAGTAAACAACGGAAATATAACGCTTGCATTAAATCATGTATTAGATGAAGTACTAGGTGATGACTCAGGTGTCACCGGCATGCGTATTAAACACACCCAGGACGGTAGTCACCAGACTCTAGATTTACATGGGGTATTTATTGCCATTGGCCATAAACCAAATACCGACTTATTTACTGAACAACTAGATATGCACAATGGTTATATTGTTACCCAAACAGGCAACCACGGCAATGCAACCGCAACCAACATCCCTGGCGTATTTGCTGCTGGTGACGTGCAAGATCATATCTATCGTCAAGCAGTTACCAGTGCGGCCAGTGGTTGCATGGCAGCGTTAGATGCAGAAAAATATCTTGATGGATTGAATTAAGCTAACTTCTGTCAATAAAGATCCAATATACAACTTTTGACAGAACTTAAGTGGAAATGACAGTGAGTAACGACAACGACAACACACTCTTTCGCGATGCAATGCGAGACGTAGCACCTTTGGCAAAATCAGATAAAGTGATTTTGCCACATGCATGTCGTGCGCCAATTCATCGGCAAACACCACAAGATGATAAAGAAACTCCGGTTGATCCACTTTCTGATCATATTTCGTTAGAAATAGCCGCCGGTGATGGTTGGTCATTTATACGCCCAGGCATGTCGCGGCAAACACTACGACGACTAAGACGCGGTTATTGGGCAAATCAGGCACACCTAGATTTACATGGATTTACCCGTGATGAAGCACGTATAGAACTAGTCATGTTTCTTGATAACTGCATTGACAATGACTTTCGCTGCGTATGTATCATACACGGCAAAGGTTTTGGTTCTACAAATAATGAACCAGTATTAAAAATCAGAGTTGGTAACTGGCTCGCACAACGAAATGATGTCTTAGCCTTTTGCCAAGCACGACCGGAGAATGGTGGCGGCGGCGCTGTTGTTGTGTTGCTTAAAACTTCACGTAGATAGTTTTATGTTCACAGTAGGTTTGATTATGTTGGAGTTCGTTCCTCTCTCCAACCTATCATACTGAATTAAAGAAGAAAAGATTAACTGCATATTTCAAAGTATAAAAATTATAAATGTTAAATACCGAAATTTTTCCTTGGAACAAAAATTTTTCAACTGGAATTGAAATTATTGATCAACAGCACCAGCAATTGGTGCATTTAATTAATTCATTAGCAAGACATATTGCCTATCAATCAGACCCACCTACACTAAATAAAATATTTGAAGAACTAAAAAACTACGCAAAATATCATTTTGAAACCGAAGAAAAAATTTGGCACGCGCAGTTGGGTAATGATGATTTGTTGGAAAACCACAAAGAACTACATGCATCTTTCATAGAACAAGCGCTAGCTATCAAGCAACATAACCCGAGTGAAGACCCAAACCAGGGATTAGAAGATGTTCTTTCATTTCTCACCCACTGGCTGGCCTTTCATATACTAGACTGCGATATGCGTATGGCTAAGATCATACAAGCAATCCAGGCAGGCAAAACACTCGAACAAGCAAAATATTTTTCAGATAAGCAAATGAGTGGAGCCATGCGAGTGTTGATCGGAACCATACTAAAAATGTATGACTGCCTATCAACACGCACCCTTTTATTAATGAAAGAAGTTGTAGAACGTGAAAAAACACAAGCACGATTAAAATTAACCGGTAAAGTCATTGAATGTTCTTTAGAATCAATTTTTATAACAGATAAGAATCGAATATTGATTGATGGCAACCCTGCTTTTTCTGCAATGTGCAAGTTAAGCCATGAACAATTGATTGGTAAACACATAAATGAATTAAAACCGGCGCTGAATGAATATCCATTAAAAGAAACAATTGATGTTGGATTAACCGAAGTTGGTCATTGGATTGGCGAAGTATGGTCAAAAACAAAAGAAGGTAATAAAGAACCTGAATGGTTGACTTATTCCGTAATCAAATCGGATGACGGCAGTATTACCAACTACGTAGGTGTATTTTCTAGTATGTCGCAGTTAGTTCAGCGCCAACAGGCGTTAGAACATGCCGCCAATCATGACCTATTAACCGGACTTCCTAATCGCCGATTATTAACAGATAGATTGCAACAGGCTCTCCTACTTGCAAAACGCAACCAACGATCTGTAGCTGTTTGTTTTCTGGACTTGGATGGCTTTAAAAAGGTGAACGATACACTAAGCCATGCAGCAGGTGACGCAGTGCTAATAATGGTAGCACAAAGATTAAAACAAGAAACAAGAGAGGTAGATACGATAGCTCGTCTTGGTGGTGATGAATTTGTACTTATTCTAGGTGAGTTAGCAGATGGTCACAACATTAATTCTTTACTGAACAATTTATTGTCTGTGATTGCAAAACCTATTCAAGTAAATGGAGAACATACTCAAGTTACTGCTAGTATAGGAGTGGCTATTGGGCCACAAGATTCAAATACTCCTGACTCATTGATAGCAAAAGCAGATCAAGCGATGTATGAAGCAAAACAAGCTGGCAAGTCATGCTACAAGTTTGCTAAAAACGGCCCCTAACTCGCGGGCTGGGTTAGATTTTTTACAATAGCAAAATTCTGGGTTACGTTATTTCACTACGTTCAATAAGCTAACCCATCCTAGGCGCTGATAGTTTTTATCATGTAGATAATGGTCAGTTAATTTATGTTTTGAAAATCGAGAATAAATACTATGTTCCCATTGGTGCGCACGGAGCGAAGATGTTGGAATAAGTGCGGCGATTAAACACATAACAATGTAAATCAATGAAACTACTATCACTATTTTTTTTATTTTTGGCTCTTCTTCCATCAATTGCATTTGGTAGCACTCTTACTACTAAGAACCACACTGTCACAATATCTCAGCTATGCCCCGAAGGATATGTGACATGTAATAATGTGAAGTATGTAGGTGTGTCTAACAGATCTGGAAATAAAATAGAGCTCAATGGAACCACATTACATACAGTGTGTGCAGATGGTAAAACACCATGTCGCTTTCTAGGCTACGAGTTCAAGAATGGTAATGTCACTTACAGAGTTCTAGAAAGTGGCCTTTTACAAGTTCTTCAAGGCGAATCAAAGGTACTTCTTGAAGAAAATGGTACATGGAGGGGTCATTAAAACACATAACAAGAGTAATTAAACAAAAAACAGTATATCTAGAACTCTTTTTCGTTAATGGTAGAGCTGGTGGCTTACTTAAAGCGGAGGTTTTCAATTGGGCTGGCCATGTTCTTTCAACGCCTAGGACTAAAATAGCTGAAGCCCTTCGTAGAAAGGATGCATAGTATGCAAGTGTGTATATTCTTATCGGAGATGTTAATGACGAGTACATAGGGTCAGGTCTAGATTAGATGTTTCACAAACACGGGAACAAGTCTGACAAATAAGTGTGCGTATCTAGACCTGACCCTAAGGTGTAGGTCTGGGGTATGGCACTGGGGTGCTTTCAGACATTGCTTTAATAATGCAACAACGATTAAAACCCGGTGAACCTCAGCTCCCACTCGTCCATGATAAATTTAATTTTTGGACGTTACCAAAAAACTATCTCGACCACTAGCGTTTTTTATATCTCATAGCGCTGTCTCCTGGTGCTCAACAGTATGAGGCTATGTAATACCTTCTTAATTGGAATTAAATATGGAACAACTAAATCAAACCTTGATCATGTTAAAGCTTGGCGGAATAATTATTCTGCCATTGTCTTTGCTAGCCGTCATTGCTCTGGCAATTATGCTTGAGAAAGCTTTTATTTATTGGCGATTCGCTCGCCTTTCTAATGACTTATTAAACCTTATTGAAACATATGGTTTCAAATGGAAAGATTTGGAAAAAATACTCTCAGGGCTAGATAACCGACATTATTACAAACGGTTTTTTGATGTGGTCATTGTCAACAGACATCAGCCATCATGGTGGACTGAATCGCGTGCGGCGGATGAAGCCCAGTTAATTGAAACTGCTCTTGCACGCCGACTTTGGGTTTTGGAAACAATCGTTACCGCCGCCCCCTTGTTGGGATTGGTCGGAACGGTTGTTGGCATGATGCGTGCTTTTCAGGTGATTGGTAGCGAAGGAATCGTCAACCCCACAGCGGTGACAGGCGGTGTTGCAGAGGCACTCATTGCAACGGTTGTTGGTTTGCTGATTGCACTGGTTGCCTTGTTTGGGTTCAATTATTTCTCTCGCCTGCAATCACAAACGCTTGACGAGATGGAGCGCCTCGGCACGCGGCTGATTGATCATATTCGTTTGGATCAACAGGGTGAAGTT
>JAJFJL010000196.1 GCA_021774055.1 Nitrosomonas sp.
TTGTTGGACGAAGCTGCTATCGCGGAGAAAACCATATTGATCATATGCTCGTAAATATCAAATTGGATGCCCCCTTGATCTATTTGTAATAAAGATATATTTTGGGCTAAATTGCTCCTTAAATACTGTCTTTATTTTTAGGGTCTACTATAATATTTTTTGGTCGATAAAAAAATGAGCACATGGAACGATAGAGAAAAGTTTAAATATGAAACAGCACGAATAATCATTCTTGCATTCTTAGGGTTTATAGCAGCTATTTTAATAGTACAACCATTTGAAAACTCAGCAAACAAAGATTCATTTATTGTAAAAGAAAAAATTAGAATTAAGAAGGAAGTTGCTGATGATTTTATAAGAACTAGCTACTTATACGCATCTTCGGTTTATAAAGTGATGTCAAATGACACGGATTTAGACATTGCTAAAGAAGCTGAACTGTATGAGCTATCCTATAGAAATTACCGAGTTGATTTAAATAGAATGATTCTATATTTTGAGATTAAAGACTCAGAAAAACATTATTCATTAGTGAAAAGAGCTGATGATTTAAGGTTTAAACTTCGACAAATGTATTTAAATGAAATAGATAGAAAAGACTGGAAGAAATTAAGGTTTAGTTTTAAATCAATAAATAATGAAATTGCTAAGTTGGCACTTCGATCAATAGGTTTATAGGTAGTGACTGAATGGAAACCCTAAAACCCTTACCTGGCAATCGTTACAGAGGAAATATTGAAACGAAGATTTCAAGATTTATGGCTAAAATATCCAATTCCCAGTAAATTATGCTGATATCGGTGGATTTCCAAAAATCTTCGTTTCAAATAAGTGACATTACCAATTGTAAGTAAAGTCCTTTATGGGTTTCCGTTCAGACACTAGGTATGCGATCTAACCTTACTCGATAGGCAGAACGCGATAACGGGATGACTATCAAGTTATTGGAGTGAAACATAGCGAAGCTTGTCCGATAGGGCAGGATGCGCGCAGCACGGTAGGTTGGGTAGAGGAACGAACCCCAACACAATATTGATACGCATAAAAACGTTGGGGTGCGCAGGCTTACCCCAACCTACCTTGCTTTTTCAGCAAAAATCCACATTAGCTTGGATTCCTGCTAGAAACACGCAGGAATGACGGGGGATAAATAAGTAGCAAAGAAAAATTAACGTAATTTCTTTGGATATCAAAAATGTAAACTATTTTTGGGTTGATATGAATGGTGTTTCAAAATTTACCGAATACTTTCAACCAACCTAGCCAATGCTTTGCCACGATGACTAATTTTATTTTTCTCCTCAGCAGATAATTCTGCGGCAGTTTTATTAAATGTAGGTAAATAAAAATAAGGATCGTAACCAAAGCCGCCCTCCCCGCGTGGCTGCATAATAATTTCACCGTGCCAGCTACCATCGACAATGATTGGTTGCGGGTCATTTGCTTGTCTTATCAAAACAATAATGCAGTAGTAATAAGCACTTCTGTTGGATTGGTTTTTGAGTGTTTCGATTAACTTTTGGTTGTTGCGTTGGTCAGATTTAGGTTCTCCAGCAAAGCGTGCTGACATTACGCCTGGTGCACCATCAAGGGCACTCACACAGATACCGGAATCATCAGCTAATGCAGGTAATCCTGATTGTTGACTGGCATGTCTGGCTTTGGCTAAAGCATTTTCAACAAAGGTATGATAAGGCTCTGCTATTTCCTGAATATTAAAATCAGATTGTGGACTTACTACAATTTTTAAAGGTGCTAGTAGAGATTTTATTTCTTGTAGCTTGCCTTGGTTGTTGCTGGCGATGACAAGTTGTTTTAATGGGTTGTTAAACATGGCTTAATTATATCTGGATCATGTCAATGCTGCTTTTTGTAGCGTGACTAGTTCTTGGATTCCGCTTTGTGCTAAATCTAGCATTGCATTTAGTTCTGTTCGACTAAAAGATACCCCTTCAGCAGTTCCTTGTACTTCAATTAGTCCCATGCTGCCGGTCATTACTACGTTCATATCAGTATCGCAGGAGGAGTCTTCTTGATAATCTAAGTCAAGGCTTGGAATACCATTAACCACGCCGACTGAGATTGCAGCAACATGTTCAAGAATTGGCGTAGTAGTAATCAATTGCTTAGCTAATAATTTGTCTACCGCGTCTTGCAAAGCAACAAAGGCACCGGTGATGCTGGCGGTGCGGGTGCCACCGTCAGCTTGGATTACGTCACAATCAATTTGAATGGTGCGCTCTCCTAGTTTATTTAAATCGACGACTGCACGTAATGAACGTCCGATTAAACGTTGGATTTCCATGGTACGCCCGGATTGTTTACCTCTGGCTGCTTCACGGTTCATTCGTTCATTGGTGGAGGTTGGCAACATGCCATATTCGGCAGTTAGCCATCCCTGGCCTTTTCCGCGCAGGAAAGGAGGGATTTTTTCACTAATACTGGCAGTGCAGATAACTTTGGTATCTCCACATTCAATTAGCACCGAACCATCTGCATGTTTAGTGTAGTTACGTGTAATTTTTATTTCCCGCAGTTGATCTTGGCTGCGATTATTGTGGCGTGTCATACATTTTAACCTTTTGAATTATGCTTCATGAAGTATATGAAGTCAGATAGTGTGTTTATTATCAACGGCGATATTTTCTGGTGCGTGAAACGCACCCTACCTAATACCTTGCCCCATAAATTTTTGGCAGCCTTCAATATTCTGTTTACATTTGGTTTCATATTGAAACGGTGTCAAAAATAGCTTATATAAAACACTCTCGTCATTCCTGCATGTTTTTAGCAGGAATCCACATTTAGCCTGGATTCCTGCTAAAAGCACGCAGGAATGACGGGGGATAAATAGGTATCAAATAAATTTTTGATATAAAAAGTGTAAACTACTTTTGAATCAATATGAAGGGTGCCAAATTTTACTGGTTATTTAGGAATTAGGTGTTAGGCAGTAGGTTTTGCTACCACGCGGCGGGACTAAAGTCCCGTCTCCAAATAAATATACTTAGGAACGTGCATGGAATAAATTAGTCAACTAGCTTTGTATTTAAGCGCATCTTCTGCGTTATGCAAACAGTTACATAGCCGTGCTATGCGCCTGTTTACACGCCTTGAATATGAACATAAATCCTGCGCTAGTTGACTATTTATTCCATGCACATTCCTTAGGGGTATTATTTTGTGCCGCTTGTTTTAAAATGGTACGTCATCATCCATGTCTTCAAAGCCACCACCACTTTTGTTATTAGTATTAGTTTCTGGTTTCGGTGCTGAACTGATTGGTGCTGGTGCTGAAGCAAAGCCACCTTCGCTGTTATCTACCGAGTCAAAACTACCACTACCAGATTTCGACCCTAACATTTTCATCTCATTGGCAATAATTCCAGTGGTATAACGATCTGCACCAGTTTTGTCAGTCCATTTGCGGGTTTCTAAGCGTCCTTCGACATAGACTTGTCGGCCTTTTTTTAAATACTCGCCAGCAATTTCTGCTAGTCGACGATAAAAAGTAACACGGTGCCATTCGGTCTTTTCTTGTTTATTACCATCGCGATCTTTCCAAACCTCGGTTGTTGCTAAAGTAATGTTGGTGACTGCGTCACCACTTGACATATAACGGGTTTCTGGATCTTGTCCCAAATTCCCAATCAAAATAACTTTATTGACTGACGCCATCTGTACTTTCTCCTTTTATTAATCTGATGACACTTTCTTCATCAAAACCTTTCATTTCTACCTTTAGATAAGCCACCCTATCTTCTGCCAGTACCGAAGCCTCATTGACACCGGTTAATGCAGCTAATTCTTTGGATAATAGGTTGGCCTTAACATCATCCATTTCAGGTACATGATACATTTTAGAACGCACCGCTGCAGGTGCTTTCATAGTGGCGGCAAATATTAACCATATTAATAACAGCAAACCACAGAATGCATACAGTGCGGTATTACCATGATTTCCAATTAAATAACCTCCTGCGGTGGCACCGACAAAAGCTCCGAGAAACTGGGTGCTGCTATAAACACCAATTGCGGTTCCTTTAGCATCCACTGGGGCAATTTTTGAAATTAAAGAAGGTAGGCTAGCTTCTAGTAAATTGAATGCGGTGAAAAATACTAACATCGCAACAGCTGTTCCCCAAATTGAATCAAAGGTAAAAGCAAACAAACCTTGCCCTACTAGTAATAAGGCTACTGCGGCAATAAAAACTTGTTTAAGTTTAGCTTTTTTCTCAGCATAAATGATAGCTGGAATAATTAATATCATGGATAGCACTAATACCGGCAGATACATTTGCCAGTGATCTTCGGCAGCAAGACCAGCTTCACGTAGTGACAACGGTACTACTAGCCATAAAGCCATTAAAGTGGCATGTAAGGCAAAAATACCATAATCTAAACGTAATAACTGTGGGTTACTAAGAACTCGGCGAAAACTACCAGGTGATGCTTCGGTATCTGAATGAAAGCGGCTAATTAAAGGGTTAGGGATAATCTTGTGCACTACAAGCATAGCGAGTAAGGCTAAGACACCAGTCATAGCAAAAATCCCGGAAACACCAATCCATTGATTCAATATTGGCGCAACAATCAAAGAGACTGCAAAGGTGGTGCCGATGGTCATACCAATAATCGCCATTGCTTTGGTGCGATGTTCTTCACGGGTAAGATCGGCGGCCAATGCCATCACGGCAGCTGAAATTGCCCCGGCACCTTGAATAATACGACCAATAATTACCATGTAAATATCGTTGGCACCTGCTGCAATAAAACTGCCTAGGGCAAATAATAGTAGGCCGATGTAAATAACTGGCTTACGACCGATACGGTCGGATAGCCAGCCAAACGGAATTTGTAAAATAGCCTGGGTTAGTCCATACGCACCAAGTGCGATACCGACCAGCATGTAATTGCTGCTACCAGGTAAATCTTCTGCATAGAAAGCAAATACCGGTAAGATTATGAATAAACCAAACATACGTAAACCATACACACCAGCCAATCCGGCGGTGGCACGTAGTTCGAGGGGGGACATTTTTTCTGGGGATAAGGGAGCGGACATGAATCAGATTGTGTGATTTTCAAAAAGTTGGGTATATTAGCAGGTTGACCCGACCTTAGGTAGCCGATGGAACTAATCAAAATTCGTGGTGCACGCACCCACAACCTGAAAAATATTAATCTTGATTTACCCCGCCACCAGTTAATTGTAATTACTGGATTATCTGGATCTGGCAAATCTTCACTTGCATTTGATACGCTTTACGCTGAAGGTCAACGACGTTATGTTGAATCACTTTCTGCTTATGCACGTCAATTTCTGCAATTGATGGAAAAACCGGATGTTGATTTGATCGAAGGGTTGTCTCCTGCGATAGCAATTGAACAGAAGGCAACTTCACATAACCCACGTTCTACTGTTGGAACAGTCACTGAGATTCATGATTACATGCGCTTGTTGTTTGCACGTGCGGGTGATCCACATTGTCCTGAGCATAAGACTACTTTGACCGCGCAAAGTGTGTCACAGATGGTGGATCATGTGTTACAGCTAACGCCAAATACTCGTCTGATGATTCTTGCGCCAACGGTTGTTGGGCGTAAAGGTGAACAATTAGATTTATTTGATGAGTTGCGTGCGCAGGGATTTGTTCGCTTACGTGTGGATGGCGTGGTATGTGATATAGATGACTTGCCAAAATTACATAAAACTAAAAAACATACTGTTGAAATTGTTGTTGATCGTTTAAAAGTTTCACCTGATGCTAAAGAAAGATTGGCAGAATCATTTGAGACTGCCTTACGTCATGCCGATGGGCGTGCTATAGCGGTTGAAATGGATAATGATAATGAGCATTTGTTTTCTGCCAAATTTAGTTGCCCTCAATGTAGTTATTCATTGTCAGAGTTGGAGCCACGTTTATTTTCTTTTAATAACCCATTAGGTGCTTGTAATAAGTGTGGTGGGTTGGGACAAGTTACTTTTTTTGACCCTGCACGGGTGGTTGCTTTTCCACATTTATCACTCGCATCAGGAGCTATTAAAAGTTGGGATAAACGTAATCAATTTTATTTTCAAATGTTAACCAGTTTGGCTAATCATTATGATTTTGATCTAGAAGCACCTTTTGAAAACCTGGATGAATCTATTAAAAATATTGTTTTGCATGGATCAAACCAGGAAAAAATTCTATTTTCCTACTTTAGCGACAATAAACGTAAACGTCAGCAGACCCATACCTTTGAAGGTGTCATTCCAAGTTTAACACGACGTTATAAAGAAACTGAATCCCAAGCTGTACGTGAAGAATTAGCTAAATATCATAACTCTCAGACTTGTCCAGAATGTCAAGGTACGCGTCTATGTCGGGAAGCTCGCCATGTGCAAGTCGATGGACGTGCTATTTATGAGATTAATGCGTTACCGTTGAAACAAGCACAAGTATTTTTTGATGAAATGAAATTAACCGGTCATAAGCAGGAGATTGCTGATCGGATTATCAAAGAAATTGCCAGTCGTTTACGATTTTTGAATAATGTTGGTCTGGATTATTTGTCGTTAGATCGTTCGGCTGACACTTTGTCGGGTGGAGAGTCTCAGCGGATTCGTCTGGCTAGTCAGATTGGTTCAGGGTTGACCGGGGTGATGTATGTATTAGATGAGCCGTCAATTGGCTTGCATCAACGTGATAATGGGCGCTTACTAGATACACTTAAACATCTACGTGACCTTGGCAATAGCGTGATTGTGGTTGAACATGATCAAGATACTATCAAGCTGGCAGATTATGTAGTTGATGTTGGACCTGGCGCCGGTGAACATGGCGGGCATATTATTGCGCAAGGAACACCAGAATGTGTGGAAGCTGATGCTAATTCACTGACCGGAAAATATCTTTCTGGTGAATGTGCAATTTCATTACCGGAGAAAAGGATTACACCAGATAATGAGCGTTTACTTACCATAAAAGGAGCTTCAGGGAATAATCTGAAACAGGTTGACCTTACCTTGCCAGTTGGCTTGTTTATTTGTATTACCGGAGTATCAGGATCAGGTAAATCAACTCTTATTAATCAGACGCTTTACCGTGCAGTAGCACAGCATCTTTATGCTAGCAATGCAGAACCTGGACCTCATCAGCAAATAGAAGGGCTGACTTTCTTTGATAAAGTGATCAATATCAATCAAAGTCCAATTGGTCGTACGCCACGTTCTAATCCAGCAACTTATACTGGCCTGTTTACCCCTATTCGTGAATTGTTTGCAGGTGTGCCTCAAGCACGTGAACGTGGCTACGCACCTGGAAGATTCTCATTTAATGTCAAAGGTGGGCGTTGCGAGGCTTGTCAAGGTGATGGGGTTATTAAGGTGGAAATGCATTTTCTTCCTGATATTTACGTGACTTGCGATAATTGCCATGGCAAACGTTATAATCGTGAAACTTTAGAGATTCAGTATAAACATAAAAATATTAATGAAATCCTAAAAATGACGGTTGAAAATGCGTATAAGTTTTTTAGCTCAGTACCTGTTATTGCACGTAAATTAAGAACCTTATTAGATGTTGGCTTAGGTTATATTACATTAGGGCAGTCAGCAGTTACTTTGTCAGGAGGGGAAGCGCAGCGGGTTAAGTTATCGTTAGAACTTTCCAAGCGTGATACTGGGCGTACTTTATATATTCTTGATGAACCAACTACTGGGCTGCATTTTCAAGATATTGATATGTTATTAAAAGTGTTGCACCGGTTGCGTGATCATGGCAATACAATGATTGTAATTGAACATAATCTTGATGTTATTAAAACTGCTGATTGGATTATTGATCTTGGTCCAGAAGGTGGTGATGGTGGTGGTCAAATTATAGCTGAAGGCACACCAGAAGATGTTGCCATGAATAAAGCAAGCGTTACCGGGCATTATTTGCAACCAATGCTTGCATCTAGTACCTTGTACGCTAAATAACCAGGAAAATTTGTGGCACAAATTACCGATAGCTGCGTTGAAGAAACTTGACGTATATTATTGATATTCCCAAAGAATGGAGTTTGTTGTATGGAATAATCTGTT
>JAJFJL010000197.1 GCA_021774055.1 Nitrosomonas sp.
AACTCACTTTGCATTTACACTCATCTTCTGCGTTATGTAAACAGTTACATAGCCGTGCTATGCGCCTATTTACATGCCTTGAATATGAACACAAATCCTGCGTTAGTTTCGCAGGTTATTCTCTTCTCGATCCTTAGGGAGATGGAAAAATATAATTATACTTCGCACGGCTATAGTTTAGAGTTTTATAGTGTGATGATTTCTGCCAAGAGCAAGTCGCTGAAGAAAACGCATAGACTACTATGTAATTGTTTCAGTAACGCTGATATTGGCAAAAATGATCCACTAGAAAACCAGAACTATAACCGTGCGAAGTATATCCAGAAAATAAAACTTAGCCAATTGATATTTATGGCCTATATTTTTGTAATTGGACAGTTATTAATTTCCGTCTCCCTTATTTTGAAGTTGGACTTTAGTCTCGATGTGTGACATCAAAACGTAGCAATTACCAGCTGTTATTGTATGTGGTGCATGGAATGCATCCTACTATTTACTCATAGTTTTAAGGATTATCGCCATACATAATCATGACATTATAGTTGCTATTTCTACACCTCCAGGTATCGGTGGTATTAGTGTTGTGCGTATTTCTGGTAAGAATATTACGCCAGTAATTAATCATATCCTTACTTTTTCTCCTACAAAACGATACTCGCATCTATGTAACTTCTATGATGAAAATCATGAAATAATTGATCGTGGAATTGCCATATATTATCCAGCACCAAATTCATATACTGGTGAAGATGTTTTAGAATTGCAAGGGCATGGTAGCCCAGCTTTAATAAATATATTGCTGTCTACCTGTATTGCTGCAGGTGCTAGATTAGCTGAACCTGGGGAATTTACGCTACGTGCTTTTCTTAATGGTAAACTAGATCTTGTGCAAGCAGAAAGTGTTGCGGATATTATCAATGCAACAACTAGTCAAGCAGCACGTTGTGCTATACGTTCCTTACAAGGTGATTTTTCTTTAGTTATTAATTCGTTAGTTAGTTCTATTACTGAATTACGCTTGCTGATAGAAGCTTACCTTGATTTTCCTGAGGATGACACTGAATTCATTGATTATAAACAATTAACTGGTAGTCTTAATAATATATTGAGTGAACTTGAAAAAGTTCAAGAACATTCTAGACAAGGTAATTTGCTGCAAGAAGGTGCTACTGTAGTACTGGTTGGGCAGCCTAATGTAGGTAAATCTAGTTTGATGAACCTTCTCTCTGGTGATGCTGCTGCTATTGTTACCGATATTCCCGGGACGACACGTGATTCTATTCAAAGAACGATACAAGTTAATGGTGTACCGTTGCATTTAATTGATACAGCTGGATTACGAGATACTGTTGATATAATTGAAAAAAGTGGAATTGATAGAACTCATGCAGCAATAAAAAAAGCAGATGTTGTTTTGTTAATTATGGATAGCCGTTGCCAGCAAGATGATGCTAACAATATGATTCTGGATAGTTTGCCAGCAGAGTTACCACGAATTATAGTTTACAATAAAATCGATTTGTCACAGAATTCTCCATCTGTACATGATGATGGCAGCGGGTCGGTTGTTTACCTTTCTGCTAAAACAGGTGCTGGTGTAACCCTTCTGCGGCAGAAGTTATTAGAAATAATTGGTTGGCAATCTAATAATTCAGGTGAAGGGATTTTTGTTGCTCGCCATCGTCATTTGCAAGCATTAATAGCGGCAAAAGAGAACTTAAAAAGTGCTAGAATGCTGACAACAGACGAGGTGTCGTTAGAGTTGGTGGCGGAAGAGTTACGTTTGGCTCAATTGGCGCTGACTGCTATTACTGGAGAATTTACAGCAGATGATTTATTAGGTGAAATATTTTCTAAGTTTTGCATTGGGAAATAGCCTGCGTTGTATTTAGACTACTACCTAGATCACTGCAAGTGATTATACGCATTTCTTGCGACTGACTGTTTTATACGGCAAATTTTATTCTTTAGAAGTATCAGCAAATGTTCCGTTCACGTTCCTTAGCAATAGTTATATGTGTGGTTGACCGCGCAATCTAGATTGAATGTTTCACGTGAAACATTGCGTGCATGTCTGGTCGTTCCTTAGTAATAGTATTAAATGTAAATTTTTTCATGGGATAAATTAATTTTATTAAAAATCAATATGCATAAAGCCAATAAATTTGATGTTATTGTGATTGGTGGTGGGCATGCGGGAACTGAAGCTGCATTAGCCTCTGCACGAATGGGTCAGCGAACGTTATTGTTAACTCATAATCTTGAGACATTGGGGCAAATGTCATGTAACCCCTCAATAGGAGGAATTGGTAAAGGGCATCTAGTGAAAGAAATTGATGCGTTGGGAGGGGTAATGGCGACAGCTATTGATCTTGCAGGGATACAGTTCCGCACCCTTAATTTAAGCAAAGGAAGTGCGGTTAGGGCTACTAGGGCGCAGGCAGACCGTGTTTTATATCGGCAAGCAATACGGTACTGTCTTGAGAATCAACCAAATCTATGGATAATGCAACAAGGTGTTGATGATCTTATTTTGAATAATGATAAGGTTGTTGGTGTAGTAACACAGTTGAATATCAAGTTTACTGCCTGTAGTGTAATTCTAACTGCAGGTACTTTTCTTGCTGGATTGGCGCATGTTGGTAATGTCAATTTCAAAGGTGGTCGAGCAGGTGATCCACCATCAACCAAGTTAGCACATAAACTTCGCGGATTAGATTTGTCAGTTGGTAGATTAAAAACAGGAACGCCGCCACGTATTGATGGACGTTCTATAGACTTTTCTGGGTTAGCTGAGCAACCAGGAGATGTCCCTGTGCCAGTGTTTTCATTTATTGGGCGTGCTGAGCAACACCCTCGTCAAATACCTTGTTGGATCACTAGTACCAACACGAATACACACGATATTATTAGAGAAAGGTTAGATCAGTCTCCATTATTTACTGGTGCAATTGAAGGTGTGGGGCCTCGTTATTGTCCTTCAATTGAGGATAAAGTGGTGCGATTTGCGAATCGTGAGTCGCATTCTATTTTTCTGGAGCCTGAAGGTCTTGAGACACATGAGGTATACCCGAATGGGATATCAACTAGCTTGCCTTATGCAATACAACTTAGTTTGATACATTCAATAAAAGGACTGGAGCAGGCACATATAACGCGTCCAGGATATGCTATCGAATATGATTATTTTGATCCGCGAAATCTTAAGAGCTCGTTAGAAACAAAAGCTATTGGTGGGTTGTTTTTTGCTGGACAAATTAATGGCACAACTGGATATGAAGAAGCCGCAGCGCAAGGTTTGTTGGCAGGCATCAATGCCGCATTGAGAGTGCAAGAGTGTGAACCTTGGTGTCCAGGACGTTCCGAGGCTTATCTTGGCGTATTAGTTGATGATCTGATTACATGTGGGGTTACCGAGCCATATCGAATGTTTACTAGTCGGGCAGAATACCGACTGCAATTAAGAGAAGATAATGCTGACTTACGTTTAACAGAGAAAGCTCGTGAATTAGGTTTGATAGATGATTTGCGCTGGAATTTGTTTGTTAACAAACAGGAGAATATAAAGTGTGAGCAGCAGAGGCTACATAGTGTCAGAGTCATACCAGAAAAGCTTAAAAAATCTGAGGCTGAACTTGTTTTTGGCCAACCACTAGAGCGAGAGTATACTTTGTATGAGTTATTGCGTCGGCCTAATGTTACCTATGCTAAGTTGATGTCACTAACTGGTGTTGGCGAGCAGGTTGCAGATCAGCAGGTTGCTGAACAGGTGGAAATACAGGCAAAATATCATGGTTATATACAACGCCAACAAGAAGAAATAACCCGTCAAGCGCAACATGAAGCTACTGGCTTGCCATCAGATATTGATTACTGTGATGTTAAAGGACTTTCTAATGAAGCCCAGCAGAAATTAAATCAATATAAACCAGAAACAATTGGACAAGCAGGGAGGATTTCTGGCATAACTCCTGCTGCTATATCATTGTTATTGGTGCATTTGAAACGCGGTTTTGTTGTTAAGGAACGGGCATGAAAACAATGGATTTGATGCCGCAATTATCAACATATCTTTCTATGCTTAATTATGAGGATTTAGCACAACAAGCTATTAAAAAAGAAAAGTTGCTATGTTATCTGCAATTGATTGAAAAGTGGAATAAAGTTCATAATTTAACTTCGATTCGTAAGCCAGCCACAATGCTAACGCACCATATAATGGATAGCTTGGCTGTTTTGCCTGAAATCATAGGGCAGCAAATTGTTGATGTTGGAAGTGGTGCAGGTTTGCCAGGTATTCCTGTTGCAATAGCTAAGCCAGAATGGCAAGTAACCTTAATTGAAAGTAATCAGAAGAAAACGGTGTTCTTGCAGCAAGTTAAAATTGAATTGCAATTAAGCAATCTTAAAGTTATTTCACAGCGTGTTGAGCATGTTAAAACTGAACAATTATTTAATACAGTAATATCACGAGCTTTGTCTAGTTTGAATGATTTTGTTAAATTATCTGGTCATTTATGTCAATCAGGATGTTTAAATAGCCGCATGATGGCAATGAAAAGCGACTGTTTTGATGATATTGTCGAGGAATATTCAGAGCAATATAAAATAGAAAAAAATATTTTGATCTGTGTGCCAGGATTAGATGCGAAACGACATTTAATTGTGATCAGAAAAGTGTAGCTCAAATCCCTAATCATTGATCTTAACTTTGTTTTAATTATTGTTGGTTATGGAGTAGTGCAATTGACAAAGATACTAGCAATAACAAACCAGAAAGGTGGTGTAGGAAAAACCACGACAAGCATTAATTTAGCAGCTAGTTTAGCCGCTTCAGGAAGACGTATTTTGCTGGTTGATCTAGATCCGCAAGGTAATGCAACCATGGGTAGTGGGGTTAATAAAAATAATTTGACCCAAACAATTTACCATGTCCTACTTGGTAGCCAGACTATTTCTGCGGTGCTAAATACTTCTGAGTTTGGAAAATATGATTTAATCCCAGCAAATCGAAATTTAGCTGGTGCTGAAGTAGAAATGATTGATTTAGATAAAAGAGAAGCGCGTCTTAAAATAGCATTAGATGAAGTTGAAGGTGTTTATGATTATATTCTGATAGATTGTCCACCTGCACTAAATATACTTACTTTGAATGGCTTATGTGCTGCCCATGCGGTAATTATACCAATGCAATGTGAGTACTATGCACTAGAGGGATTAAGTGATTTAGTTAATACAATTAAAAAAGTGCGTGGGAAATTTAATCATACGCTACGAATCGAAGGTTTGTTACGCACTATGTTTGATCCGCGGAATATATTGGCACAGCAAGTTTCTGATCAATTAAAGCAGCATTTTGGTGATAAAGTCTACAAAACAATTATTCCGCGTAATATACGTCTAGCGGAAGCTCCTGGGTTTGGTAAGCCTGTTATGGTTCACGATAAAATGTCAAAAGGAGCGCAAGCATATCTAGCTTTTGCAAAGGAAATACTTGAAGCAACTAAGTGAAATCTAGATTGCTGTTAGTGATTGCAGGTAACCTGCAGGATCTAGGTGACAATGTTTAGGTTATTTATATAAGGTAAAAATGGCAAAAGTAAAAGGCTTGGGGCGAGGACTTGATGCATTGTTAGCCAGTAATAATAATGATGTAGCTGAGGAATCATTACAAAATATAGACATTACTTTGATGCAGCCTGGTAAATATCAGCCGCGGACTAGTATGGACCAAGCTTCTTTAACTGAACTTGCAGAGTCAATTAAGGCTCAAGGAATTATGCAACCGATATTAGTGCGACCAATTGATGGCGGTCGTTTTGAAATCATTGCTGGTGAAAGAAGATGGCGTGCTGCACAGATTGCTGAGTTTAAAGAAGTGCCGGTTCTCGTTCGTGAAGTATCAGATGAATCAGCGTTGGCAATGTCATTAATTGAAAATATACAACGGGAGGATCTGAACCCATTGGAAGAAGCATTAGGTATTCAACGGTTGATTAAAGAATTTGATATGACCCATCAAACCGCAGGTAAAGCTTTGGGGAACTCGCGCAGCACAATTTCAAATTTACTAAGGTTGTTGAATTTATCAGACCCAGTGCAACAGTTGATGATGCAGGGGGAAATTGATATGGGGCACGGTCGTGCTTTACTTTCACTTTCACCTTCGAAACAAATAGAAACTGCTAACTTGATTGTACGTAAGCAGCTTTCAGTACGTGAAACTGAGAAGTTAATTAATCGTCTTGAAACCACTGCTTCCCGAAAAATAAAAAAACAAGATCGAGATTTATTACGTTTACAAGAAGAAATATCTGAAAAGATGGGTGCGCAAATTACTATTAAAGATGGAAAAAAAGGAACCGGGAATATTGTGATTCATTATCGTAGTTTAGAGCAGTTGGATGGGCTGCTATCTAAGCTTAGGAATGGAGATTAGGTAATACCTGGATCCTGCAGAAAATCACATACATACTGCACAACAAATTGTTCAATATAGCAGACCTTATTCTTTGGGAATATCAATAAGTATTCTACGTGGAATAAGATTCACTCTATGAAACAGTTTGTCGCACATTATATGCACGATTACTTGCAGGATCTAGGTAATATATAAATAAGAGGGGATATGGATAAAAAACTACTGAGTATATTAGTGTGCCCATTATGTAAAGGGCCGTTGTTATATCAAAAAACAGATTATGAATTAATTTGCAAAGCTGATCGACTTGCATTTCCAATTAAAGATGGTATTCCAGTCATGCTGGAAGATGAAGCACGCCGTTTGCCCGAAGAACAAGAAATTTAGTCTAAATCATGTGGCTAATAAGCTTGCAAGATTTTAGATTTAACTATTAATTTAAACTAAATGAACACTAATTTAAACTTAAGTCCTCGTATAGCAACTATTTTAGGTGCATTAATCGCTGATTCAGCTTCATTAGGTTTGCACTGGCTTTATGATCCTGAGCGTATTGCAGAAATAGAAACAACCGCAGGTTTAGTATTTTTGACTCCTGATGCTAAGGCCTATATTGACACTACAGGTTTTTTTGCTCATGTAAATAAAGTTTCTGGTGATTCATCAGGTTATGGTGAGGTTGGTTTACTGCTGCTTAAACATATTGCAAAGCATGGAGAATTTAATCACACTGCCTATCAGACGGAATATTGTGCACATTTCGGTCCTGGTGGTGCTTATATTGGTTATATTGATGCACCGACACGATTAACACTTAGAACTTTGTTACCACTAAAACCGGAGAACTTTCCAACAGTTTCTGGTGCAGATGATGACCAATTTGCGGCGCTAGCAGCAGTGCCAATATTAGTAGCTAATCATTATGGAAGCCAACAAGACTTGTTAAAACATGTTGAAGCTGTTGTACGTATAACTAATGATAATAAGGTTGCAGTTGCGGCAGCATGTTGCTCTGCGGTTGTGCTTTTTGAGCGTTTGCAGGGCAAACCTATGGCGCAAGCATTGCAGTATGCATTGCCTTTTGCTGGAGAAAAACTAACACCGTTGCTTGAGCAAGCATTAGCTTATCAAACATTAGATAGTATCGCTGTTGCTAAGCAATTTGGGTCGGCATGCCATGTGGTTGAAGGCTTGCCATTAATTTTTCATATTGCACAGCATGCCAGTAATTATCGTAATGCTATTGTGGCAAATATTCGCGCAGGTGGAGATAGTTGTGGTCGCGCCATGATGCTTGGCGCGATTATGGCAGCATATCAAGTAAATGGTAAAGATAAAGCTTCGTCAATTCCAATGACATGGTTCGCACGATATCGTCAATTGACGACTGCAGCTGACGCTTGTTTGATGCTTGATGAATCTAATCGAAATAAATCGAAATAAAATTTACTAAACGATAGAGCATTAAGCATCCTTAATTTTTTAAGCTTTTATGAAGGGTGCCGAGGATTATTACTGACCTATCCTTGGTCGCAACGAATGCTATAATCCAGCCCACTAAACTTTTTAAGGAATGCGCATGGAATAATTTGCATAGCTGTTTGCATAATGCATAGATTAGTATAAATATAATTTATATCCTGTAATCTAATTGCAAAGCTAGTTGTTCAAGTTATTTCATTTTATGCACGTTTCTGAGGCGGGACCCAGGCATTAGAATTATCTTATAAATTTATGGAGGAAGAATGAGTCACACCTTATACGAAGCCAATGTACAACGAGTGCAACGTTGCGAACTGGCAGTTCCAGGTTCAAGCCCTGAGATGTTTGAAAAAGCCTTGAACAGTGGCGTAGATTTTGTTTTTCTTGATCTTGAAGATGCGGTCGCCCCTGATGATAAAATTCAAGCGCGTAAAAATGTTATTCAAGCAATTAATGATTTGGACTGGAAAGGGCATGGTATAACTGTTTCAGTACGAATTAACGGCCTAGATACACAGTTTATGGTTCGTGATGTGGTAGATTTGTTAGAGCAAGCTGGCGATAAGCTTGACACTATATTAATTCCTAAAGCAGGAGTTTATGCTGATATCTATATGGTTGAGGCAATGG
>JAJFJL010000198.1 GCA_021774055.1 Nitrosomonas sp.
TCCATTTAGACTTGCCCTTTTACTCTGATTTTTCGTTGGTCCTCCGGTTACATAGAATAACTATGCGCCCTACGGATCTCCTCAAATCAGAGCAAAATGACTTCGCCTAAATGGGCAAACTATTATTGCCTCGTACCTTAGAATTTATTCGGCAAATTAAATTGTCAATAATAGGTGCTGTGTTAATTAACAACTTTGTAATAATGTTTATACGTGATTTTGTACAACGTAGCACCTTACAACAACGATAGAATTCAACTAAAACCTCCGATCTCGATATACGGGATGTCATGAAATCAGCCCCACAGTTCTTTAGACACGGCCCCAACTTGTTTGTACGGCTGTCATTTTTTGTATTACTTTCATTATTGCTGATGATAGAAGACACCCGCTTTAAATATTTTCCTGAAATCCGCCAAACAGTTGCTTTGGTCGCTTACCCATTACAGAAATTAGCACAAATACCAATTACAATTTATGACTGGGCAAACGAATCATTCGCTAATTTTCATTTGGTGGAAGAAAATTATTGGCTTAAGCAACAACACCTCAAAAGCCAAAGGCAGCTGCTTAGATTACAGGCATTACAGGCTGAAAATAAACAATTATACAAATTATTAAAGGCTGTGCAAAAAACCGAAGGTGGCGCCATCATGGCAGAAATGATTTACGCCTCTCGTGACCCTTTTAATCATAGAGCTATTCTTAACAAAGGTAGTCAAAACGACATTCATCCAGGTCAAGTGGTAATGGATGATATGGGGGTTATTGGGCAAATCACCCAAGTTTACCCTTGGGTATCTGAAATAACTTTAATTACAGATAAAGACCATTCAGTACCCGTACAAGCAGTCCGTAATGGATTGCGATCGGTTATTTCAGGTGCCGGTAAAAATAACAAACTAGAACTCCGCTATTTATCAGTTAATACAGATATTAAACTAAATGACTTACTAGTAACTTCTGGCATTGGTGGCGTTTATCCATCCGGTTTACCAGTCGCCACAGTAACCTATATTGAACGTGACCCAGGAAAAACTTTTGCAACTATCGTGAGTACCCCAGTTGCAGGTGTTAGTCGGAACCGGCAAGTTTTAATCTTATCCTTAATACCACCAATATCTGACCATTCATTAGAATTAATTGAAATCAATCAATAATTCTAGTGCCTTGCACGCTAAATAACCTGAAAAATATGGGAATGCAAAAATTGTCGAGAACAAGGCGGAGAAGCGCAGGCATATTGAGCATACGTCAAGTTTCTTCAACGCAGTTATCGGCAATTTGTGCCACAGATTTTCCTGGTTATTTAGCGTGCAAGGTACTAGTACCTTGCACGCTAAATAACAGAGCTTAAATGCGGAGTATATTGTGTTATCGAATTATCCTGAACAAGAGATTCTTCTGCCAGCAAATAGCTGGCTTATTTTCTTTAGTCTAATTGCAGCATTATTACTAAATTTCGTACCACTAGAAGGTATTCTATTACTGCTACGTCCAGATTTTGTTGCTTTAACCCTGTTGTATTGGGGTATTTATCAACCACACCATATTGGCTTAAGTATTGCTTTTATCATGGGATTACTGATGGATGTCAGCAACATTGGCACCCTTGGTCAACATGCATTAGCATATTGTGTCATAACTTATTTTGCTTTGATATTTCATCGACGCTTGCGGATATTTAACCCCTTCCAACAACTGCCACAGATCATTCTATTTTTATTCTTGATGCAATCAATAATCCTATTAACCGCGTTACTTAATGATTTTAATTTTCCAGGTTGGCGTTTCTTTCTTAATTGTTTTACCGGTATGTTGGCATGGCCTTTTATTTGTTTTTCCATGAAGCTATTTTGCAAACAAAAAAACGACCCTAATTTACTATGAAGCCAACTGTAGAGCTTATAAACCATCCACAGGAGTTACATGATTTTCAGGTGCGGCTAATGATCGGTGCCGGCATCGTGCTATTTCTTTTTAGCATACTGTTTACTAGATTTTATTATTTGCAAGTTACTCAACGTGATCATTATCATACATTAGCAGAAGCTAATAGAATCTCTATTTTTCCATTAGTACCAAATCGAGGTCTAATTTTTGACCGTAATGGCGAAATATTAGCGCAAAATTTTTCTGCATACACATTAGAAATCCAACCAAGTAAAGTACCTGATTTAGATACTAGCCTAGATGAATTATCAACCATCATAGAAATAACCTCAAAAGACCGCGAACGATTCAAAAAATTGATGAAAGAAAGTCGGCGCTTTAAGAGTTTACCTATCCGCACCCGGTTATCTGATGAAGAACTTGCTCGCTTTGCCGCTAATCGCTATCGTTTTCCAGGCATTGAAATTAACGCACGGATACTGCGCCACTATCCTCACGGAGAAAGCCTATCTCATGTAGTAGGATACATAGGTAGAATTAACGACAATGATCTAGAACAATTAGAAAACAACAAAACACTAGACAACTATCGCGGCTCTCAACATATTGGTCGTATTGGAATTGAACAAAGTTTTGAACAAGAATTACATGGCACCACTGGTTTTGAAGAAGTAGAAACTGATGCTGCTGGACGTTCAGTTAGAGTTGTTTCACATACCCCCCCAATTCCTGGTAATAATTTAACCCTATCTATCGACATTGGATTACAAGAAGTTGCCATCAAAGCTTTTGGGGGTCGTCGTGGAGCATTAGTAGCTATAGAGCCAACATCTGGAGACATTCTAGCCTTTGTTAGCTTACCTGGATTTGATGCCAATCTGTTTATTGGTGGTATCGACCATGAAAATTGGGACCTACTAAATAACTCTATTGACCGCCCACTTAACAATCGTGCCTTACGTGGTTTATATCCACCTGGCTCAACATTTAAACCTTTTATGGCGTTAGCTGCGTTGGAATTAGAAGAACGCTCAGCTCAAGAAAGTATGTATGATCCAGGTTATTTCAGTTTACCTGGCAGTAAACGCCGCTATCGTGATTGGAAACTTGATGGGCATGGCATGGTTGATCTACATAAATCATTAGTAGTTTCATGTGACACCTATTACTACGTCCTAGCTAATGACTTGGGAATAAATAAAATCAATCATTTTGTTAGTCAATTCGGCTTAGGAAAAAAAACTGGGGTTGATATTTTCGGTGAAGCTGATGGATTACTCCCATCACCTGAATGGAAAATGCGGCGACATAAACAACAATGGTATGCCGGTGATACAATTTCCGTTGGCATTGGTCAGGGTTATAATTTAACCACGCCCTTACAACTAGCTTTTGCTACTACCATACTTGCTAATAAAGGCCGAGCATTTCGCCCTCATTTTGTTAAACAAATTCATAATAATAAGACTGGTAATCTGAAAAAAATGACAATCTCCCCAGCTTATGAGCTTAATATAAAACCAGAGCATATGGAATTAGTACACCAAGCATTAATTGATGTTACTCGTACAGGTGGTACTGCAGAAAGAGCTGCTAAAGGTGCCGCATATACCTTTGCAGGTAAAACCGGCACCTCCCAAGTTATTAATATTAAACAAGGGGAAAGGTATATTGAAAGTCAGGTACAAGAACGACATCGTGACCACGCTTTATTTATTGGTTATGCTCCGGCTGATAAGCCAAGCATCGCATTAGCTGTATTAGTAGAAAATGGCGGCCATGGTGGTGCTGCCGCTGCACCAATTGCGCGCCAAATAATGGATTATTATCTACTTGGAAAACTGCCTGATTCATCAAATATAGAAATTATTCAGGATACTGAACAACATGAACATGATCATGAGCATCTTCATGCCCACCATTAAAAAATTTATTTGATAGCTAGCAATGATTAAATTCCGAGCATTATGGTATTACCTCACACGTTATATGGACGGATTGCTACTAGCAGGCATTTTACTTCTCATGCTAACCGGACTAATTGTGCTCTATAGTGCAACCGGTGCAAATTTAAGCAGAGTTAGTACACAAGCTACCAATATGCTGGTGGCACTAGTTATTATGTGGTTGGTTGCTAACATCCCATTACAACAAATTATGCGAATTGCCTTACCAATGTATTTATTTGGAATTTGCCTGCTAATCGGTGTTGCTTTATTTGGTGAAATTCAAAATGGGGCACGCCGTTGGCTGGATATTGGTATTACACGTATTCAACCGTCAGAACTTATGAAACTTGCTGTGCCATTAATGATGGCTTGGTACTTTGATAAATATGAGATTACCTTACGGCTTCGAGACTATCTTGGCGCAACTTTATTATTGCTATTCCCTGTGTTATTAATCTTACGACAACCTGATTTAGGGACTGCACTATTAATAGCTGCCAGTGGATTTTATGTTTTATTCTTAGCTGGGTTATCATGGAGGGTAATTGCCGGTCTAGCAATTGCAGGTGCTGCTAGTGTGCCACTATTTTGGTCATTTATGCAAGACTATCAACGCCAGCGAGTAATGACTCTGTTTGACCCATCACAAGATGCATTAGGGGCTGGTTATCACACCATACAGTCAAATATTGCTATTGGTTCTGGTGGCATGGTTGGTAAAGGATGGCTCAATGGTACCCAAACACAACTTGATTTTTTACCTGAACGAAGTACTGATTTTATTTTTGCGGTTTTCTCTGAAGAATTTGGATTGATTGGCAATGTTCTGTTATTAACCCTTTATCTAATAGTGATCGCACGCTGCGTAATAATTACCGCTAATGCTTCTACCCAGTTCACACGTTTAATTGCTGGTTCAATCACTCTAACTTTTGCCACCTATATTTTTGTTAATATGGGTATGGTTAGCGGGATCCTACCAGTTGTTGGTGTACCGTTACCACTACTTAGTTATGGTGGCACCTCAATGGTAAGCATGTTACTAGGCTTTGGTATTTTAATGAGTATTCAAACACACCCTAAATTGGTGAAGACATGACAAACCAAAACTCAAGCACTGTTGTAATCCATATAGTATGGATTACAACCGTTATTCTCAGTCTTTCTCTAATCGGATGCGGCAGTTCTACTAAGTATGACGCCACTAGTCATAATGTTACTAACCAAAAAACAGCCACCACTACACCAACCTCAGCAACCTCAGGTGGCGGCTACTATCTAGATGACGGTCCTGGAGCTAACCCACCGCCAAATCTTGATGCAATTCCTGATGCTGTCCCAAAAGTTGAAACTTTACGAACAGCAAATATGCGCCCTTACACAGTGTTAGGAAAATCATTCCAGCCACTAACAACTATTGGCACCTACAAAAAACGTGGAGTAGCCTCCTGGTATGGTCGCCGCTATCATGGCCGTCAAACCGCTTCTGGTGAAATTTACAATATGTATGCCATGACTGCTGCCCATCCGACCTTACCATTGCCTAGCTACGCACAAGTAACCAATCTGAGTAATGGCAGATCAGTGATAGTACGAATTAATGATCGTGGACCATTTCTTGCCAGTCGAATTATTGATCTTTCCTATACCGCCGCCCACAAACTTGACATACTTGCCGGTGGACATGCAAGCGTAGAAGTTAAAAGTATTATTCCAGGGACCACTACTAGACCAGCAGCAGCAACAATAACAACAGCGCCAACAACCAACAATAGCCAAGCAATATATCTACAACTAGCTGCATTTGGTACCCCTAATAATGCCCGTAATTTTCTATCACATATGCAAGCAGAGCTTCCCTGGTTAGTTGCAACACTTGGAATTAAAGAAAAGAGAGGTCTGTACAAAATAAAAGCTGGTCCTTTTGCGAATCGGGGACTTGCCAAACAAGCTGCTGACAGAATTACCCAACAGTTGACTATTAAACCAATGTTACTAATGGATTAAGAAACGTGTGTAACATAAATGTGATTCACATCAGGCAAATGTATACTCGCAGGGCCAACTAACCAAAACACCGTTGATCACATACAGCATGATAAATTTTATCTTAAACCTAGATCCTGCAAGTAATAACACACATACTGCACAACAGATTGTTCCGTATTATATGCAGGATTAATTGCAGTATCTAGGTTAAATATAAATGCATTAGCCCCAGATAAAATTATCTTGGATAAAAGATAAATTCACCTGCATTATGCCCAGAGTGACGTATTGGAGCAAATTCTGGCACTTGCCTAAAGTCAAAATCTTTAGCTGCATCTGCTACTAATGCAGAAACATTACGATAAAGTAACTGCGACTCCATTAAGTCATTGTTATTTCTAAGTACATTAATAAATGCTTTAGCAAAAACCGAGTGATTTCCACCACCACCATCTAATACCGGCTCAAGACCACCAGATGTCAATGCCATTCTTGACCTAGCTTCTTGCATTAGTTTTATCCATTCCGCGCGTTTCTTTGTCGTTATTCCTGCGTCCAGTTTTACCATAGCACTGCGAGTTAACGTACCGGAATAACAAGAATCTGCAACAACTAAAACATGTTTTGCTGTAACAATTTTCAGTTGATCTGAAATATTTTGTACCGATATCCAATTTGCAGAGCTATTTGGTTCTGCATCAATTGGCAGCCAGTGACCTCTATCATTGACCTTATCTAAAACACCGTGGCCAGCATAATAAATTAATAAATTATCATTCTCCGTTAATTTCTCACGATATTCATTTAATGCATTAAGAATTTCATAGCGGTCTGCATCAAGTAATAGTTTAGTAGTAAATCCATATTGACCATCTAAAATTTTTGTAATCTCTTTTGCATCATTAATTGCAGTTTCAAGCTTAGGTAGCATGGTGTAATTATTATTACCAATTACCAATGCATAATAATTACCAAATAGTGATCGTGATACAAAATGTTTTAATGATGAACTTGACGTAGTTGGACCATCAACTACTTGCTTTATTTCTTCCGATTTCTTTTCTTTTTTAGGCTCAATATTATTTTTTCCATCAACAGGTGCAACCTGGAATAAGTCTGAAGATTCAATTCGTGGTGCTTCTTGTTTAGACAAGTTATCTGGTATATTTCTTTCTTTAGCTATTGTGGTAGCTCCTACTTGGCTAGCACGTTTCTCTGGGGTTCTAATTTGTGGACTTAATTCTCTTTGCGTTAACTGCGTTGCCTGATTTGGCCTAGCTAATGCTGCATGACTTTGATGATGCCACCCACCATCACTCCAGTATGACTGATAAGGATAACTACGATTCCAGCGATTATAAAACACAGGACGCCAATGATTCCGCCAACGATAATCATCCTCAACTGTTTTAAGCTCAGCTGCTCTAGTTAAAAGTTCATGTGCTTCTTGGTCGCCTTTACCAGCAGCAATAGATAACC
>JAJFJL010000199.1 GCA_021774055.1 Nitrosomonas sp.
TATTCAAGGCATGTAAACAGGCGCATAGCACGGCTATGTAACTGTTTACATAACACAGAAGATGAATATAAATACAAAGATAGTTGTTCAATTTATTTAATGCGCGCTCCTAAGTACTCTACAAAAAATATCCTAACAAAACCTAATGCGCATAATAGTTTAAACATAAAGTATTTTACCTGTGGATTGCCGACAGTAGAAAATGTTAATATGATTTTTATCGACTACTTAACCCACCCTTTCCCTCACTTTCCGTGAAGCCATATGCATTCCACGCGGGAGCGTCACTGCCATTAAGTTAAGGAAAAATACATTTATTTTCAATATATTTTGGTTACGTAAAATATATTTAGCAAAGAATAAGTTCAAAAAACTCAACATTTTCAGTGGTGCTTTTCTCACTCTACCATTAGGTGCCAAATAAATTAGATGTACCACGTTGAAATTATTAGGTAGTTTCCTTAACTTAATGGCAGTGACACAGGAGCGTGGGAACAATAGAATATTCACATAATTCTTGCCGATTACTTACTAGGCGAATCATGGAGAAGGAACAATGACAGATAAAGAATTAAAAGAATTAGTTGCCGATTTGGCTGCATCTCAAAAGGAAACTGGCATACAGATTAAAGAGTTGCGATATTCTCAAAAAGAAACTAACGAACAAATTAAAAGGCTTTCAGCTTCGCAAGAAGAAGCTAGCGAACAAATTAAAAGGCTTTCAGCTTCGCAAGAAGAAACCAGCATAAAGCTAGATAAAGTCGCTAAAATGCTAGGAGGTATAGGGTTAAATCAAGGCAATGTTGCTGAAGACTTTTTTTATAATAGCTTTATCAAAGATAATCATTTAGGGAGTATAGTCTTTGACGATATCACAAAAAATATGGGCAAACACCGAGGTAAAACCCAAGAAGAATATGATATTTTCTTAACTAATGGCGATGCCATAGCCATCATTGAAGTTAAGTACAAAGCGCATCTAGAAGATATCAGCAAGTTAGAACGCAAGTTCAATAATTTCAAAAAACTATTCCCTATCTACAAAGACTATAAACTCTATGGCGCGATGGCTTCGTTCTATTTCAATCAAGAGATAAAAGATGAATTGTTACAGCAAGGCTATTTTATCGTTGAAAGAAAAGGTGAATTAATCACAACTGAAAACAGTGACTACTTAAAGGTTGCGTAAAGCTAGTACCTTTATCTGGTACCGACCTATTGGACGTTAATAACTGGATTTAATCTCGTTCCCGCGTGGGAACGCATACCAGGATAAAATAACGGACAAAAACTGCTATAAATAACCAATCAAAAACAATCAGTTAGGTAGGGACCGCCAATTATAGTAAGAATGCATTCATCCTGAATGGATTCAGGATGATGAAATGATGCACAGAAAATAGATTACACCTAGATCCTGCAAGTAATCGTGCATATAATGTGCAACAAATTGTTTCATAGAGTTAATCTTATTCTGCGTGGAATACTTATTGATATTACCAAAGAATAAGGTTTGCTATATGGAACAATTTGTTGTGCAGTATGTGTGCTATTACTTGCAGGATCTAGGTTACATTCATAATAATCCGGTTAAACGAGGGTATGTGGATAAAGCCATTCACTGGCGCTATTCCAGTGCAAGAAATTATATGGAACAGTATGGTTTATTGAACATTTGTACATTGCGGCAAGTCTGGCATGCATTCCCACGTGGGAGCGTGGGAACTAGATTATAACCATCTATAACTAAAGGCATCTCTTGCATATTCATATTATTGGCATTTGTGGCACATTTATGGGTGGCCTGGCGGTACTCGCGCATGAATTAGGCTATAAAGTTACCGGCTGTGACGCGCATGTTTATCCACCGATGAGTACCCAGCTTGAAGCACAAGGGATTAAGCTGATTCAAGGCTATTCTGCGGAACAAATACAGTTGCAACCAGATATATTTGTTATTGGTAACGTGGTGAAACGTGGCAACCCTTTGATGGAAGTAATCCTTAACCATAATCTTCCTTATATCTCAGGACCACAATGGCTTGCTGAACATCTATTAAAAGACAAATGGGTACTGGCCGTTGCAGGCACACATGGAAAGACAACCACTAGCTCAATGCTGGCATGGATATTAGAATATGCCGGTCTCTGCCCAGGATTTTTAATTGGCGGCATTCCAGAAAATTTTGGTATTTCAGCCAAACTTGGAACGTTTAATTCTAGTAACCATAATAGTGAACCTTCCCCATTCTTTGTAATTGAAGCTGATGAATACGACACTGCTTTTTTTGACAAACGTTCCAAATTTTTACATTACTGCCCTAGAACTGTTATTTTAAATAACTTAGAGTTTGATCATGCAGATATATTCCAAGATTTAGCTGCTATAGAACGACAGTTTCATCATCTAGTACGAATCATTCCAAGTAATGGCTTAATTATTGCCAACGGCCGTGAAGTAAGTTTACAACATGTACTAGCACAGGGCTGCTGGACACCAGTAGAAACATTCGGCACACAAGATGGCTGGCAAACACATAGTAATAACGGAAATGGAACTGAAATCTGTTTTAAAGGTGAGTCACAGGGAATATTACAATGGGAGTTATTAGGTGAACACAACAACCTAAATGCACTTGCTGCACTGAGTGCAGCGCGCCATGCCGGAGTACCTATTAAAGTAGGTATTGCTGCACTACAACAATTCAAGAACGTTAAACGGCGCATGGAGGTACGTGGCATCGTTAATAACATCACCATATATGATGACTTCGCCCACCACCCTACTTCCATTGAAACTACTTTACAAGGACTACGCAGTAAAGTGAAACAGGCCAACATTATCGCAGTGTTAGAACCACGCTCTAATACTATGAAAATGGGCATATGGAAAAATAAGCTAGCTGCTAGCTTAATGATTGCTGATCAAGTGTTCTGCTATACCGATCATGCAGACTGGAATATAGCCGAGGCATTAAAACCTTTAGGTAATAAAGCAAGCTGTCACACTGACCTAGAACAGCTGGTCGAAGCAATTTCTACTGCTAGCCAGCCAGGCAGTTTCATACTTATCATGAGTAATGGCAGCTTTGGCAACATCCATAAAAAATTAATTACAGCTTTACACAAAAATTAAACTTGCAGCGATATGCGACTAATACTCTGTTATTTAACTAATAGATTTAATTATCCAGATAAAGCTTAAACATGTTCGTAAAATAAATTATATTTTTAGCCAGACAAAGCTTTTATATCCTACGCCAAGTAGGTATAATGCTGCGCTTCGGGTCGTTAGCTCAGCTGGTAGAGCAGCGGACTTTTAATCCGTTGGTCGTGAGTTCGATCCTCACACGGCCTACCAGAAAAAATAAGCGCTTAGTCTGTCATGGACTAGGCGCTTTTTGTTTGGGGAATCGGTATTGGGGTTCATCAATCTATCAACATAGAACCAGTCACCAGCTACATTTACGCGGCAAGTCCTCTCGTTGCCCAATATGTAGACTCCATGCAAGAAATGATAGCAAACATCAAAACTTGGATTGTGAAAGAACGCCCTGAGTCCAAAGCTTCATCTCCTAATAATTCCCCAAAATTATAGCCAGAAATTACTTCATGACTTTTAGATTTCATTGTGTGTTTTTACACGTGTAATTAAATATTATGATGGTAGACTGCAACACCTTCATCAACTCGATAGATAAGTAATTGTATTTCCGGCAGAAATCATCAAAGAACTAAATTGGCAAAGGTATTGGACAACAGTATCTGAGACGAGAAGAATCAATGGGGTCAGACTCTGAGGTATCCCCACGAATAAACTTTAAAAAACATGGCGATACACTCTATTTTTTGACGTAATATGGAATTAAAGTGGATTTTTGCGGCCTAAGTATTTGATTATCGTCTTGTCATCTCATTGCTTGGAGG
>JAJFJL010000200.1 GCA_021774055.1 Nitrosomonas sp.
TGGAAAGACAAAGGAGTTAAAGTGATTTTATCTTTACGAGCATTGGTTCAGTCAAAAGGAAGATGGCAGCAGTTTTGGCGGAATATTGAGCAATATGGCTGTCAGATATGATTATGACTACATTGCATAGAATCAGCACCCTACTAGCTTTACAATAATTGATTGATGTATTGTTTATTTATGCTTACAGCACTTTTTTTATTAACAATGTGGCTGTTAATTTGGGAGAATAGGTTGGGGTAAGATTGCTGACCCAAGCGTGATTTTGGTTGTGGCCCTATTATTGGTTATGACTAAAACTATTAGAGCAGGAGGATATTGTCAAACGCCGGTAGTGTTCCGACTTTTCTCTACTATTTGAGTATCTTTTAACTGATTTGTGCAAAGATTAATATATGCGACTAACCGACCAACAGCGTACGATTATCCGTGGAACAGTTGCAGAAACCTTTGGTGTTGGGGCGCATGTATGGTTGTTTGGATCAAGGGTGGATGACAATAAGCGTGGTGGGGATATTGATCTTTTAATTGAAACAGATCAAATTGATGTTGATGACATCGTGCGAGCTGAAATTGCTTTTCTTGTTAAGATTCAAATGAAATTAGGAGAGCAAAGAATTGATGTTTTATTGGATTACCCGTCACGAAAAATTCAATCACCAATTTTTCTGATTGCCAAACAAACTGGTATTTTGCTATGAGTGACAAGGTATCAACACTTCGTTTGCAAGATGCCTGGCGAGAATGTGAGCGTAATATATATTATCTGTGTGCTGCATTAACATCATTAAGCTCTATTTTGCCTATGACATCTGATAAATTTGGGAACCTTACTGATGCGCAGGTGCAAGTGTTAGATCAATTTATTTTACGCTTTACCAAATTACAAGATGCAATGGGTAGTCGTTTGTATCCAGCTATTTTGCAATATTTGCAAGAGCCATATGAAGAGCGCCCAATGTTGGATAAACTCAATAGATTGGAGAAGCTAGGGTATATCCAGAATGCAAAGGCATGGCAAAGTATCCGTGTTATCCGTAACAAATTAGCTCATGATTATCCTGATGACTGGAACAGAAACTCCTTGTTAATTAATCTGGCTTGTGAGTCTGCTGAAGAAATGCATAGTATGCTAGCGAGAATAGAAAAAAAGCTAAAAAGTGATAATTTAATGCTGGATTTAGGTAGCGCGCTGACTGCACCGCATAAACAGCCGTAGATTGTGGTATGTCATTCTATATGTCAATCCTATGGATATAAATAATGAAATGCAACTGTTTTTCAGAGATAAATTAGATCAGTGGGTTATCAGCTTACGTACTGATGCAAAGCAATTTTCTCGTCCCTAATAGTTGGTTTGAGTTGATTTGTGCGTGTTACTCAATATTCTGAATCTGCTCACGCATTTGTTCAATCAAAACTTTTAATGCCATTGCGGCGTTAGATATTTCCAGGTCAACAGATTTAGAGCCGATAGTATTAGCTTCTCGGTTAAGTTCTTGCATCATAAAGTCTAATCGTTTGCCAACAGCGCCTCCTTGGTTCAGAATACGCTCTATTTCATCCAGGTGTGTTTGTAGGCGGGATAATTCTTCATCAATATCAATTTTTCCAGCAAACAAGGTAATTTCTTGTCGGATACGATCATCATCAAAATTACCTAATGCTTCTTGTAATCTGGTTTTAAGTTTTTCTTCGAAAGCTGTGATTAAACCTGGAATGCGTGGTGAGATAGTGGTTAATAATTGGCGCATTTGACTGACGCG
The DNA here is from genome assembly GCA_021774055.1 of Nitrosomonas sp. GTDB lineage: Bacteria > Pseudomonadota > Gammaproteobacteria > Burkholderiales > Nitrosomonadaceae > Nitrosomonas. The sequence goes on from JAJFJL010000200.1 coordinate 1,767, forward strand.
CTCAAGCAAAATTGTTTTAAGTTTGTTACCTTCGCGAGACCTGGTTGCAATTAAGTCTGTGAGCGTAGTTTGTATTAATGACCGGCTGATTTTATGTAATTCATCAGCTGGTAAAGCTTCGTTTTCTAACATTCCAGGCCATTGCAAAATATCGGTAATAGTTAAATTTTGTGCATGCGGGTGTGTGAATTGAATGGTATGCTCTAGCTGCTGTAGTTTCTTTAGCAAGGTAGTATTTAGTTGCGGTGGTTTATCACTGTTGATTCGTGCAGTAAAATTTAAACGACACTCAATTTTTCCACGGCTAAGCTGGGCAGTTAATAATTCACGCATAGCTGGTTCATATTTACGAAAGTTATCTGACGATCGGAATTGAATGTCTAAATAACGATTGTTAACCGCACGTAATTCTAGTGTTACTGATCCACATGCTATTTCTTTGGTTGCGGTTGCATAGCCAGTCATACTGCAAATTGTCATTTTTTATTTGTCTTGATATGTTTTAATTCGTTACCTAGGTTTTGTAAGTAATCGTATTCTGATTTTATACGGTGATGTTAAAGCATAACATGGCTAAGGCAGGTACCGGGTGGTGCTATTAAGGACGCAAGTGAGGCATTTTTTGTTGAACCTATATCTGCAGTGATCATTACAGGATATAGGTAGTACTAGAAGTGGCGAGGGATGCTAATAATCAGAAACACTCTCTCTTTGCTGCAGCTAATTTCTAGATCCCTCTTGCGGACGAATGATACGTGGAATATAACGTATTGATAAGCACCAGAAATTGAACTATATTGTTGCTGTACTGGATACAATCAAGGTGCCAATGCAAGATCTTAATCTTATCGTTATTTTTGCACGTGTTGTCGAGGCAGGTAGTTTCTCGGAGGCGGCTCGGCGAATGAACATTTCTCGCTCGGCAGTTAGTAAAGCAGTTGCTAAACTTGAAACTGGATTAGATGCGCAGTTACTTAACCGTAGCACCCGTCACTTAAGTTTAACTGAGGCAGGTACTGCGCTTACTGAGCATTGTTTTCGTATTCTAGAGGAAGCTGAGGAAGCTGAGCGAGCGGTTAATAGCTTGCAAGCAAAACCTCGTGGATTATTAAAAGTAAGTGCCTCGGTTGCATTTGGCACACTTCATATCGCCCCTGCATTAGCGGACTTTCTTGCTAAATACCCTGAAATTAGATTAGATTTAACTATTACAGATCGTCCGGTAGACTTGATCGAAGAAGGCTATGACGTCTTGATTCGTGTAACCAGCGAGCCTGACCTTAATTTAGTCGCACGTAAGCTTGCACCGGTGCATCGTAAGTTGTGTGCTACCCCGCAATATTTTCAGAAACAAGGAGTTCCATTAACGCCGGGTGATTTAATTCAGCATAATTGTTTGGATTACACCTTATCTGGTGAGCAGGGTCATTGGCGTTTTACTGGCCCGGATGGAGTGATTAGTGTGCCAGTATCAGGAACTCTACGTATTAATGATGATGACGCTTTGTCTCAGGCTGTTTTGGCGGGTTTAGGTATTGCCTTGTTACCGACGTTTACGGTTGGCAAATATATTCAAAGAAAACAGCTGCAAGCGGTGTTATCTGAATATATACCGGTAGAGCGTTATGTTTATGCTTGTTATTTGCCTAGTCGTCATTTTCCGGTAAAAGTTCGTTCCTTTATTGATTTTCTTTCAGCCCGGATAGGTACAGTTCCTTACTGGGATTTATCTTAAAGCTTTGTAAAGGTACTGGGTACGCTTGATAAAACATAATTTGCTATAACTATTGAGAATTAATCATTTTTCTTCTTGTGGCTTTTCATCAGTGTCTGGAATACGATAAGATTCTTTTGCCCATTGCCCTAAGTCAATCAATTTGCAACGTTCTGAACAAAATGGGCGAAATAAACTAGTTTTGTTCCAGGTCACAGGGTGATCACATTGCGGGCAGTGAACGATAGGTTGGCGCATAAAAATATAATTAGAGTCAGGTTGGTAGAATATTATCTAGATTTTGTAAATGATCGTGCATATAATGTACAACAAATTGTTTCATAGAATTAACTTAATTCTATATTTGATACATGGGACAATCTGTTTAGTGAGATATATGTGCAGTGTCTAGGTAATCTTAATAAGGTATAGTATGTGGACTGCACTTATATAAAATTGTTGATTAATTAAAGGAAAATATGGCTGATAACGAACAAAAAGTATCTATTGATGGTGTTGAATATGCACTATCTTCATTGAGTGATGAAGCAAAAGCACAGATTACTAATCTAAAATTTGTAGAGCATGAGATTGGCCAGCTCAAAGCAAGGTTAGCTATTGCTAGTACTGCCAAGCTTGCTTATCAAGCAGCATTAAAGAATGCGATTCCACAAGAGACACATTAAGTACTGCTTAGATTCTGGCACCCTTAAATATTCAGTTTACATTTTTTGTAAAAAACAAGGCTTCATATTGAAGCGGTGTCTAATATAGCTGTTGTGAAACATGCATCTCGTCATTCCTGTTAGAAGCATGCAGAAGTGACGAGGGGCAAATAGCACCAAGAAAAATAACCATGATTTATTGAGGTTAAAAATATAAATTGTTTTTAAATTAGCGTGTTATTGGTTGCTAATTATTGTCTTTGACGAATGTATTGTTGTAGGATACTTAGTTTTTATTTTACTGAAAAGTATCCTAGCAATTTATCTTCTTTAACCGCTAATCTATTTTATTTCAAATAAATTGTAGGTGTGTTGTTTTCAAGAAGCATCTTTGTCTTTTGTTACTGGTTCCATAAATAATGCTGGCAATGGTTTTTTATAACGTCGATTAGAAGATGTTGCTACTTTATTGCTTGCTGGGTTAAGTGTTGGATCTATTGAGCAAGTTGGTGGTACATAGGGTTGAGTGAATATTGGGTCGACTGGCTTATGTTGTTGACGAGTTTCGCCAAACCCTCTTGTATTGCTACGTGATGATGTTCTTTCGTCACGACCGCGACCACGTTTGGTGTTTGTATTAATATTTTTTTTCTGTTCAGATTTGCCACGTATGTTAGATTTTCTTTCAGCGTTAGCGGTGTTTGATGATGTTGTTTTTGATTGATTTACTTGTTCAAACCCAGCGATATTTTCTACTAACAGTTTTGTTTTTAATAGTTTTTCAATATCGGCTAATAATTCAGATTCATCTTCACATACGAATGAAATTGCATTTCCTTTGGCACCTGCACGACCTGTGCGTCCAATACGGTGTACATAATCTTCTGGTGTATTAGGTAATTCAAAATTAATCACATGAGGCAAGTCTTCAATATCTAAACCACGCGCAGCAACGTCGGTGGCAACCAAAACTTGTACTGTTCCTTGTTTAAAGTCATTTAAAGCTTGGGTGCGTTGTAATTGGTTTTTATCGCCATGAATGGCTGCTGCTGTAATTGCTTTACGCTGTAGTTGCTGTGCTAGTAGGCTAGCACCTTGTTTGGTTCGAACAAAAACTAATACTTGTTTAAGATTTTTCAGTTCAAGAAAGTATATTAATAAATCAGTTTTTTTATCTTTACTTACTGGGTGCACCACATGTGTGACTAATTCACTAACCGCGTTGCTTCTGGCAACTTCGATTAACACTGGTTGTTTGAGTAAACCGTCAGCAAATTTCTTTATTTCTGCTGAAAAAGTAGCTGAGAACATAAGACTTTGACGATGCTCCGGAATTAACATGAGGATACGCTTGATGTCTGGCAAGAACCCCATATCTAGCATACGATCGGCTTCATCCAGTACCAAGATCTCAACTTTAGATAAGTTAATTGTTTTTTGTTGAACATGATCTAATAAGCGTCCAGGTGTTGCAACAAGAATCTCAACGCCTGCGTGTAGCGCTTTAATTTGTGGATTCATATTAACTCCACCGTAAATCACTACAGATTTTAGTGCAATATGCTTCCCATAAATTTTAACATTTTCATGTACTTGTGCAGCTAGTTCTCTAGTTGGAACTAATATTAATGCGCGAATAGGGTGTTTTGCTGGTGAAGTGCTGGTATTTGCTTGGGCTTGTAAACGCTGTAGCATCGGCAATGTAAATCCTGCTGTTTTGCCAGTACCTGTTTGTGCGCATCCCATAATATCCTGGCCAGCAAGGATCGGTGGAATCGCTTTGGCTTGAATTGGAGTTGGTTCGGTGTAGCCTTGCTCAATAATTGCTTTTAAGATTTCAGGGGACAAGCCCAGTTGATTGAATAACATTTGTACTCTGTTTAGGTGTTACTAATAAAACAAATTGATTTAAGAACTAATAGTGAAAAATATATTTGTTGAATTATATGAATTTTAGTTCAATGTGTAAAACTTAGTTCTGTGCTGATTCTAATTAACAAGAATTAAACAACTTAAAAACAGAAAAACCCGTGCGAGTTATTCGGCACGGGTTTTTCTGAGTTAGAACTTAACTAATAAATGTAAAAAATAATTTATCTGCATGGTAATAATGCTTAATAATCATCATCCCAGTCGTCGTCATCGTCCCAGTCATCATCTTCATCTGGCTTTAATACTAGCTCACCAGCAGCAAGGCTTGCATCTAAGTCAGTCATCGGTGCTTCATCATGCACTAGATTCTGATGACAGT
>JAJFJL010000003.1 GCA_021774055.1 Nitrosomonas sp.
ACCAAATGTCGTCGATTGTGCTTGAGTTAATAGTTTAAATAATTGGCGTTGTTGAATAGCTTGGACGTTTTGTTTTTTTGGTCTTTTAATTCGAGCAAACATTGTGCGAAATGGGTTTTAAGTGGAAAAGATTCTCTTTCCTGATTATCAAAAAATGAAAGAGCATCCCTTTTCCAATCATCTTGAATTCGGTGACGGATAATACCGGTTGCTACCGATTGGTCTTGACATGACAGATTGATTAAATAAGCCGCCAGATCATTTTGATAGCTGGTTTCATCTTTAGCCGCTTCAAGCGTATTACCAAAACCATACAATATTGTATGCAGCAGTGGACTTGGTTCTTTCACCCAGATATTCTTCCCATGGGCTTCAACCAGTGTTGTCGGTTTTTGTACAGATTCAGATAATTTGGCTTTTATTTGAGTTAATATCTGCCTACCCTCAATTTTATATGACATTGCTGCAAATAATTGTTCCAATTCATCATCTGTTATTGGCTCAAATCTTGCATCAGAGAGATTTGCAAGGGTTAACCGGGCATTATTCAGCTCTGCTCCCTGGAGGTTGGCTTCTTTCAGCTTTGCGCCCTGGAGGTTGGCATCATTCAGCTCTGCGCCCTGGAGGTTAGCACCACCCATGTTTGCGCCCTGGAGGTTGGCATCATTCAGCTCTGCGCCCTGGAGGTTGGCATCATTCAGCTCTGCGCCCTGGAGGTTGGCTTTATTCAGCGTTGCGCCCTGGAGGTTGGCATAATTCAGCGTTGCGTCCTGGAGGTTGGCACGGTACAGATTTGCGCCCTGGAGGTTGGCATTATTCAGATTTGCGTCCTGGAGGTTGGCAATAAGCAGCTCTGCGTCCTGGAGGTTAGCACCACCCATGTTTGCGCCCTGGAGGTTGGCATTAAACAGCTTTGCACCCTGGAGCTTGGCATCATTCAGCTCTGCGCCCTGGAGGTTGGCTTTATTCAGCGTTGCGCCCTGGAGGTTGGCATAATTCAGCTCTGCGCCCTGGAGGTTGGCATAATTCAGCGTTGCGCCCTGGAGGTTAGCACCACCCATGTTTGCGCCCTGGAGGTTGGCATTAAACAGCGTTGCGTACTGGATGTTGGCATCATTCAGCGTTGCGTCCTGGAAGTTGGCATTATTCAGCTCTGCGCCCTGGAGGTCGGCATTATTCAGCTTTGCGTCCTGTAGGTTGGCAGAACCCAGTTCCGCCCCATTTAGCACAGAATCATTAAATTTTGTATATTGAAGGATGGTGCCATTCATTCGAGCATGGGGCAGTTTGGCCTGATCAAAATTTGCATGACTAAGATCTGATGGTTCTTCATTAGCCCCCACAAAATCAACTTTTGGCAGGCGTGCCTCGGAGAAATCTGCATAGCGCAAATCTCGGCCACTTAAAATCAGTCCGGTTACTTTTTTAAGGGCTAATTCTCGTGTTCCCTTATCTTTGTCGGTTAAATCAGCCTCATCTTCTGGCAACAGTTTGTTGGCGATGAGTAATTGCTCCCGGAGGATGAGGTTACGATTTAAAATGCTGTCTTGAGGTGATGTTCTATCGGTTAAATGGATTCGATCAAATAAATATTCGGTCAAAAAGAAATAACGTTCCCCTTCGCCATTCGGTTTGTCCGTTAGCCAAGCATCAGGTACATTGGCATTTTTTATCCAGTTTGCAACCCATTTTTCATTTTCACTATCAGGTAATACCGCAATTCCCCAGGAAAAAATAATGACTACGCCTAATGTAATCATGCTCAATCCTCCCTCAATAAGTGGTTTACTGGAGAATGGTATGTGGCTGTGTGAAGTTAACGCACGATAAGCGCTTAATTGTTTAATCGCCGTGGTTGTGGGTAGCCATGTAATGATCCATGCGCAGATTAAATGCAAACCGAAAGCCCGTGCAATCCAGGTTAACCCACTGCCGGTTGGTGAGCGAATAATCGGCCAGAATATCGCCAGAAAGGCCAGATCAATCGCAATTGCCAAGCGTTGATAAAGTAGAACGGTTTCACTGTGATACGCCAAAAAGCCGACTTGCAGGCCAATTAACAGTCCTAATGGCAACCAGATAATGGTGATCCACACCATTAATACCAGCAGGAATCGTAATAGGGTGGAATGATGCTGACCACTGAGAGTATGGGTAAAAGCAAAGCTAAATAGACGGCTCGAAAAATAGTCTTTAGTCGTCTGACCGGGGAGGCCAGAGAGCGCATCATCAAAGCGGTGCAACTTTTCGGATAGCAGTGATAGCTGCAACAATAAATTAAAGTGCAGCAGCAAATAGAAAAATGGCGCAAACCAATAAAACCCGGTGATTGGCAGTTCCAGATCCAGTATTGGCAATTTAATCGGTGTTTCTTTCAACAACATCAGGTCGGTTGTTGACCAGATGATGGCGGCTATATAAAAACCGACCAGCAGAAAGGTGATATAAAAATTGCGCACATGCTGGGAGGTGTTATTGACTGAATCCAGCAAGGCTTCGATTTCTTTTTCTTGCGCTTGTTGTGCGGCTGATTGGCGATTTAATTGCTGCGCACTGGTTTCGCCAGTAGCGGTATTTTTATGAAACCAACTTGTCAGAGTTTGCATATGGGTGCGAGAAATAAATTTCATTGCAGTTGATCAGCGGGAGAAGGCGAGTTGGCAAGGTACAATCTTCTCATGATGACTGTCAAGACCGATTGTTTGGATCAAGTTTTGATTTTACGACATTTTTTCGATTAATTAGGGGGCCATCAAGATGATGATTAAAACATATGGCTTATTTGTAATCACAGCGATTGCTGAAATTTTGGGTTGCTATTTGCCATATTTATGGTTGAAGCACGGCTATTCTGTCTGGCTGCTTGTGCCGGCGGTTTTCAGTTTGGCGTTGTTTGTTTGGTTGCTTACCCTGCATCCCCAGACAGCCGGACGGGTTTACGCCGCCTATGGCGGTGTCTACATCAGTGTTGCGTTGATCTGGTTGTGGGCGGTTGATTCAATTCGACCAACAGTGACTGATTGGGCACGGCTTTCTCAGAAACCAACTGGGTCAGGTCAGACTCGATTGTTCGAAATACAGGCTATTTTATTGGTGTTATATTTCTACAAATAAACAATAAAATAAATTGATTAACGTGAAACAGCAATAGCCCATAGCTACACTACACATTTATTTCTACTTGAGTTTCAATAACTGAATAGATATCGATATTCTCATCGGGAACATCAATACTTACTATTAGGCTGTAGCGAACTGTATTTTGCCAGCGATCTTGCGCGGTTTTGTATTTCCACCAGCCACCCACTGGAAAAACAGCAATGGTATGCATATCAGCAAGGTCTGCTGCCGCTCCAGTCCAAGTATCCGCATGAAGAGAACCTCTGGTTCGTAGTTGTGGGCCAAGTGTCCAACCGTCATTATTGCCCTCCGGTCCATCGTATTTATCATTATTTGCCAATCCATTAACATAAGCTTGAAAGTTTTCAAGAGATTGTCCTGGACGAATAACTTCAAATCTTAAACCATGAGACTGGTAACTATACCTCTGCCGATATCCCCTTCTTCCTGGGTTTGGCTCAATAAAATAAGATAAGGTAACTTTGAGCTTAACTTCTAATTCAGGCGGTAATTGCTGAAGCACCTCGATTGGCCAGGGTAGCTGGTAAAGCTGCATCTCATTTAATTTTGGGTCGTCAGAATTACTGGCGTTTTCCGCTTTTCTAAAGGGCTGCAAGGAATCTTGAGCAATTAGTGTCAGGGCATGATCCGCACTGTATTGAGCGCGCTCAAGATTAGGAACACCATGTCCAACTGTTCGGAGCATGGTCTCCTTGGCTAGTTTCGGGCTGTGTTGTCCATTTAAGAAACAAAATCGCTCCCACATTCTCGGTGTCCAAGCGGCAGAATGGACAATCAACCCTCGAATAGATTCCGGCCAATATTCTGGATATTCAGCCATCAAAATAGCAGCCTGTCTGGATACAAGTGCACTCGCGGCACTGGTATCACCAGCGGTCTCAAAAAGCTGACCTGTTGTTCTCCCAGAAGTTGATAGCAATGAAACCACATCTGCATTGCTGATTTCTGTGCGCTCTGGTGATAACAACCGATTTCCGCCTTCGGCAACCACATCAGGCTTAAAAGGTGATTGATTTCTCCAGCCCCAATTCACAGCAGAGCGGGATGAGGGAGCGACATCACCAGTCATTGCAAACGGCGACCAACCTTCAAAGCTCGGGTCGTCATTGGTTGTTTTTTCAGTGTACGCGCCGACAGTAAGTGCATTCCAAGATTGAGCAGGATCTTCTATCTGCGCTAAATGGACTTGATCCCAGTAATCCGCTAGCGCATGGACTTCGGTGTTATTTCCGACTGAAATGACAAATAAGCGCTGTACACTATCTTTTGAACCTGATGAAAATTGATCTATTTCCGCTGACCATGACGAAGGCTGACCACCTTCACGCTCGGGAGCAGACGTCACCGCTAATAAGTAAACTCGACTCAGATTCGGTCTTTCTATTTCTAGTTTCGCGGCAGTACCAACGGTTATTGCACCATATAATTCGGGATCGTTTGTTCCTGCAGGCGGCAATATACGTCCGGACTCTACAATATGAGAGATTGTAATTTCATCGTCGTTAAGTAATGTATCCTGAAGATCACCAAAACCGGCTATTCCAGCTTGAATAGAACCGTGATCATTATAGGGTTGTAGAGGAGCAAACTCATCATAATGAGGCCAAGCGGTACTCCAACTCTCCGATTGTTCCTGATTGCACAAATGGCGCAATAACTGATGGTTATAATTAACTCCAGTATCTAAGATACAAATGGCTGCTTTTGGCTCCTGATCAACTCGCAACCTGTCAGACAGATCGTCGACCCACTGTTGTTGTTCTTTAGGAGACGACTCAATAATAACATTAGGTGTTTCTTTTGCTTGCCTCAGCTCTTCCAAATTAGCAATCAACTCAGCGGCACGCTCAAGTTGATTCGCCGAAGCCTTAATAAGTAAAACCGTACTATCAAAAAAACTGATGGATGTATTACCTAAAGTTGCATTTATTCTTTCAGCTAGCTGTTCCGCAATTGCTATAGGCTTTTCATCTTCCATTCTATTTTTTAACCATAACTCCCACCAAATTTCCTGCTGTGAGTTTTCTGGAAAAGAAGCTGGATCATCCGTCCAAAATGATCTTAAATTAGCCAGTTTTATCTCTGCGATACTATCAACAAGATTATGGTTTCTAGGTCCACCAGTACCATCTTTGCTTGAGTCTAAATATTGTTGCAACTTACTATGAAATGCATTCCGACGTGACTCTGGTATAAACACCAACGCCACTTCGTGCTCATTTTCCTTCTTACAATAACGAAGACTAAAATCCCTGGTATCCAGACTATCAAGTGGTAGCTCACACCCATCTGCAGAAATAATTTCTACATAAATACCAACATCCTGAGTTATCGGGTTTACAACCTGATCTCTATGGACCTGATACTGGTTTAGCACATTTGTAAACTGACCTGACAAAGATTGGCCGTGAGCAGTACGATCTTGAGACGGAATAAAAGGACTCCTTCCAGTTCGTCTAGATCGAAATTCTTCACTGCTATTGAATCCATTGATAAGAAGGTGAGATCTGCGATCCGTCATCTAAATTATTCCATCTTACGTCGTTTAATGGCTTTGATGACAAGATTAGTAGAAAGATTTGTCTCATGATGTAAAACAGCTTCTTTCGCCGCATCTTCACAAGCTCTGGCAACATCTGCCGAACTGAGACCTTCAGCCGATGAAGTTATTTCATTCCACATTAATAAGTCAGTATCAAACATCGCCAATCGATTCTCAGCCAGAACTTTAATTTGGTTTTTGCCGGGCTTTTCAAATTGAATAATATCATCGAACCTTCGATAAAGTGCTTTATCAAGTAGTTCAGGATGATTTGTAGCGGCGAGGATAACGCTCTCCGAAGAGTCTTGTTCCACAAACAACAAAAAAGAATTCAAAATTCTGCGAATTTCACCCACATCATTTTGAGCTCCTCGATGCGTGCCAATCGCATCAAACTCATCAAAAAGATATACAGCTCGAGTCTGTTTTATATGGTCAAATATCAAACGAAGCTTGGCAGCCGTTTCACCCATAAAACGGGTAATCAGGTTGTCGAGGACTATCGTATAAAGTGGTAATTTGAGTTCAGTAGCTAAAACCGTAGCCGACATGGTCTTACCTGTTCCTGGTGAACCAATAAAAAGTAATTTACGTCTAGCGGAAAGTCCAAATTGTGCAAGCCTATCTTTTTGGCGCTGTTCTAGAAGCACTTGCTCTAATCGCTTGCGAATATCATCGGAAAGAACCAGTTCACTGCTACGAACCGATGCATGATTTAGCTCAAGCAATCCTTTTAAATCGCCTTTTGGTTGTTGAATCAGATGGGGGGGCCTTGAAGATGCCAACCCTAAGCTGCTAGTTTTCTGTGACCGCTCAACCAGCGATTTAATATCGTTTGCTAATTTGTGATGACCTTGACGAGCTTCTTTCGCAGCCACCTGCAAAGCAACAGAATAGAAGCGCTGATCATCATGATCGGCGTGACTCCTTAATAGTGCTTTTAATTGTTCTGCAGTGGCCATTAGTATTTTCTCCTCATTATCTGACATATTAGCCTGTTTGTTAGCTAAAATGAACTTCTAAATCACTTAACGAGTGCAGTTTTTCTTATCAACAAATAAACTTTCTAAGACTAACACCAGAATCTTTCACAACAACCCCCCAGAACCCCGACGCCGCCAAAACAATTCCCCATCAAACCGCCCCTCAACCCGATAATAATCCTCACGTGTCTTCAAATAATCCCGATACTCACCACCCATAAACTGCTGATACTTCTTACAACAATCAGATTTCCCCTGAATAAAGTCATCCGCAGCATAGGATGCAATTAAGCCGTGGCGTAGTGCTTTGAAAATACCTAGTGAAGACAGTGGGTCAAAAGTTGATGCCGCATCGCCAGTGGCAAACCAGGCTGTGCCGCATACTGGGGATAGGTGTTGAGAGTGTGCAGGTTTAACTTCTAAACTAGTTATTGCTTCGCTTCCTATTAATCGTTGTGAACTTTGTTTGGTTTCTTGTAAAGCTGAGGTCCAAGTATGTTCTGTTAATAATCCTTGTTCTTGTGCAATGTCACTGTCGGTCATTAACGTTACCACTAGTTGTTTGTTGGGTAGGTAGCTTGAATACCACCAGCCGAATGGGTTACTTTCAACTAGGGTGTAGCTATCATGATTGTTATTATCATCGGTCAATTGATAGAAACGATAAATTCCTATCAGTTGATCAAGTTTGATAATTTGGCTGCCTTGGCTGCGTCCGAAATGTGCGCTTCTACCGCTGGCATCAATGATTACTTTGGCGCTTATAGATTGATCGGCAATACGTATAGACCAGCTATCAGCATAATATTCTTGTTGTGTAATCATCTGGCCAGTGATAAGTGTTACACCACGTTGCTGTGCTTGAGAAATTAACCAGTTATCAAATGAAGAACGATCTAGGTGCCAGCCATGACCGTAGGGTGAATATAAGAATGTATGTTCTTGTAGTGTTTCACTGCCCCAAATAGCCCGTGTACCATGTGCTGGCATGTTTCCTTGTGCTTGAAAACTTTCTAGCAAGCCTAGTTGTTGCAATAATGTTGAGGTGTGCGGTGGTAGTGTTTCACCAATACGGTAGCGTGGTTTTGTTTCATTAGTTTTACGTTCTAATAAAAGTAATTTTGCAGTTGGTGATCGTTGGGTTAGGGCGATGGCCGCAGCACAGCCAGCAACCCCAGCACCAACAATCACTACGTCATAATGCTCAGTCATGCACTAATCTGACGAATCCTGTTTTACCGCTATCCATTGTGCAACAACACCTGCCGGTGCAGTTGATTTGTTGTTTGGGCCGGTAGGGTGGGGGATGGTACGAACAATAGAACCAATTAATGCTGGGCGTTGATTAACACCATTAGGCCAATTAGGTACTAGAAAACTACTGTAGTCATAGATCCATTCTGCACCACCAACAATGCCAACACCTTGGAAACGTAAGTTAAATGGATTGCCATAGGCAATGCTGCCTTTTAGTGTTAGCTGCCAACCTGGTCCAAAAATTAACCCAGATAAAGTTTGCATTTCTGTTGCATCAATACGGATAGTGCCTTGACCAAATTCTAGCGAGTTAAAATCAACACTTAAATCTGGGTTACTAAGAAAACTACGATAACTCCAATCGCCAACCAATATCGCGGGTACTTTTCCAGTATCAATCATTATTATTACTCCTTTTAACACGGCCACCAAGTCGTCGTTTACCTGGTCTTACTTGTGGCCCTAGTGCTTTGTCATTACGTTCTTCCTGAAAATAACCATAATTACCACCAGCATCTTGTTCATACTTAATGAAACCTAATTCAACCCAGTCGGTTACCATTTGCACGCTACCAGCATTGTTATCAGGAATGCCTGAGACCCAATAGAATTGTCCTTCGTTGGCTTTTTGAATCACCATCGGGCGATGTGCTGGCCACCAAGGGATGTTATAGGCAATGTCTGTGACGGCGGTGTCTCCGGTGCTGTCTAGATAAATATTATTCCATTGTGCATAGGTAACATTTACATTCTGATAGGTGCATTCATGGAAGTCTGCTTGCCACGGTAGTCCCATATATTTAGTTAAATCACCAGGCTCTAATCCCTGCTTAAAATTCTCTGCTGAGCTGCCATCTTTTATAGCTATAGAAGCTGGAATACTAAGCCCCCCAGCTTGATAAGATGCTTGATGAATACGATAAGATTCACTATATATGGCAGGGTTTAGCATAATCCAACCAACTTCAGCTCCAGGACAAAAAGCGCCACCTAGAACATTAGCTAATACACCACGATCAATACCCCTAGCAGTTTTAGGTGGCTCTGCCCAAGGATTTTCACATTGTGTTTTATCCTCGTCCCATTCTTCACATTCATTAATAAACTTACCTTTCATCCATTGCTCTAGGAAAAAAAGCTGGGTATCCGTCATCCGAAAAAACTTATCAGGAGAGGTATTAGTGAGTGGATTATTGCCATTCAGCATCGGCATTAACCGTGGTTTACTGGCAGAGTTATGATACTTATCAGCAAAAATTCCATCTAAATCTTCTGGTACGGTATATAAATTCTCTTGTCCTGGTTTACGCATAATTGCGTAGATAAACTGACGTTTTTGTTTATTTGGATCCTGACCATTCTTAGGTGCTTGTGACAAAGCTTTTTCATCTAGGTTACCGCCAGTACCGGTGTTATGCGGCACACCACCCCCAAAAGGATCAAAATCAAAGGTATAACTATATACATCTGGTCTTTTTAATATCGGCCAAATATCGCGGTAAAAACGGGGGTAATAGTCTGGGTTATAACGAGATTCACTTTGCCAGAGTTGTTGCTGTTCGAGTGTTTTTGGTTGGTTGTTTTTTCGATCAAAAGGTGCTACGCCATACATAGCTGGTTCATAAGCAAAATTACGTACCGATAAGTCATAAATCGCTTCATCCATAGTAACCATATCTTCAATTTCAGGGGCATAACGAGGATAACCAACCAACAACCAGGCGGAAGCATCAACCTGATAACTTGAATGTTTTTTTTCTTCTGCTGGCTTACCTTTTGCATCTGTATAGCGTTTGATATAGCTGTAATGTATTAATGCGCGCACCGGGCCATCAGATACATCATCATACCAACCATCGTTATTGGCAAAGTTGCTGATCACTGGCACCGTGCGACCATCTTCCCCTTTATAACCAGCATGACCATAACCACCTAACACTACCAAATGCCGATGCTGGCTATTATCCTCACTCACCATCATTTCACCCAAGGTGCTAATTGCATAAGGTTTGATATCGTCAGGAGGAAAACTTTGTGGGTAAGCAGTGCCATCATTCTCAGAGAATTTGGCGTGATTGCCTGCACCAGATATAGTGCGTGGCCCTGGGTCGGTTATTAACTGACGGCGCCGATCAGGTTCAGTCACGCTAGCATTACGTAAAGGAAAATTAGGGCTGTACCCATGCTGACCATTAGTTTCTTGAAATTCATACCAAGCAGATTTTTTATTTGCTAGATGTACCGTCCATTGAATATCAGTTACCGTACCTTCAACTAATTGTATTCCAGTAGTTGAGGTTTCTAATGGAAACTCAAACTTATCGCCAATTTTTAATTCTTGCTGACTATCGTCGGCATCTTTATCATAAACAAAGATACGAAAACGAGCGGCTTGGCGTTTAATCCGACCTAAATTATCTGCTTCTTTAAACTTAGTAACCCGCTGCGGCTGCCCTTGTTCATCACAAATTTCTTGTCCAGTATTATTGTCACATTCAATCGGTAGGGCACCTAGTTGTTCTGGCGCTAAATAGAATTCTTCACTATTACCGACACGCGCACAACCTATCGCCGGATGAATTTTGAATTGCTTCATATTGGTTCTCCAGATTTAATCCATGAAATTAAGAGACACACCATCAATAAATACTGCATCATCAATAGGCTTGCCATCAATGCCGGTTATTACTAAATGTACGCTAATGTCATTTTCACCGTTAGCGAGCATACGTTGAACCGCTGCGCTGGCATCAATACGAAAGTTTCTTGGTTCATGATGGTGCATCGCACGATGATCAAATTTACGTGTTTTAGGTAGTGGCTTATCGCAGTGACCAGGACCGCCATAACAAGAACCGTGAAAAGTAGTTACTTGGCCGACATAACATGGATTATCAGCAATCGGTGTATTGATATTAGCTTTTGGTGTATTAAGAAAGACATAAATTACCGCGTTAAATAAATTGGCAACATGTAGTCGGTGTAAGCGTACTTCAGCTCTGCGGTGGGTATCCAATACGTGAGATTTAACCTTAGCATTTTCTGAATTAAAACATTTTAATGAGACTTGGTTGTTAGTTGCGTAATGATAAGTATCACGCATATATTCATAACCAAGCTTTTTAGTACTTAATGAATCTTTAACTACCATAGACCAAGGAGGCATAGTCGCATCAACACTTTCTGGCGTAACCCCTGAGTTTTGTTCCTGCCAAAGCGCCCACATACGATCAACGTTAGAGTGATGTGCCCAAAATATAGGATCAAAAGCAGTAACACGATTATCAGTCATGTAACCATAATTTGGATTGTAGACATTTTGTGGATCACCGCTGTCAATACCAACTGCCTTATAAGCTGATTCAAATTTTGGATTCTGGCCACCAGAGAAATTATGCATGCCATTATGTAATTCTTCCAACACACCAAAATGATGATCATATTCTGGTCCACCACCAAAATGAGACCAATTTTTAGTATCTAGTATTAGCTTGATATTTTCAGCAGTAGGGTAATGAGTTGCCATACCCTTACCCATTGACCCAGGCCAGCGATTTGGGAACCATAAAGGATTAGCGCGACGTAGTTCAGCATAAATAGCGTTAATTTTATCCGACCAGACTACACTACCATTGGTGTTTTTCTTTAATGTATAGTCAATCTCAGCAGCATTTAAAAAACGTAACCCAGAGTTATAAATCTTGCCAGATTTTTGTAACGCGGCTAAATTTGTCAATTCTGACTCATCAAACAGCTGACTGTCTTGCAATTGCAATAAGCCTAATCTATCTAAAAAACAGCCATATGCTTGAGGCAAAACGCCAATATCTAGTTGCTCTGTATTATAAGTAGTGCGGTTAGCATCAGCATAATCACTCCATGACCAATATGGCAAAGTTATGCTAGCATCATAATCTTGTAATGTTTGCTCAAAGAAATAAAGATACAGGCGGTGCCAAGGCAAGAACTGTTCCCAGCCATGTTGACAAGAATTAGTATGAATTCTTGCCCAATAAGCAAAACTACGTTCATCAAAAATACTAGAGTCATAGCTGTACATACAAGCTAAAGCTTCACGTAGTCTAGTCAATTCATTCTCAGAAAGAGTGCTAACTTCTTTTCTAACTTTAAGTCCCTTGATATCATCTTTATCCTCATTGCAATGACGATCAGATACTTTATGCAGAGCATCTCCTTGAGCTAAAGCTTGTGAATGGGAGCTGACGCTAATAATAGAAGATTGTTCGCTGGTTTGTTTTTGATCATCATTTTCAGGACATCCTGCATCAATCCAGTCAGCAATAAAAGCGATATCACCGGCACTGACTTCATTGCTAGCATCCCATAGTAAAGGTGGGAATAATGAGCCATCAAAAGGATACTGTTTGCGTAAGCCTTTGATCAAGCCGGATTTGTCGCTACGTTTATCGTTATGTTTATCGCTATTGCTACTTCCCACATAGAACTGACTAGCAGTGTTGTTGGCTGGATTCTTACCGCCAGTTGGCCAGCACTCATCTGGTGGCGAAATTTTATTGCCAGGCAGTAGTGTTTGGGATAGTTGCTGCTCATCTGTGGTGAGTGTTGTGAGATTAGTTTGTTGATTACCACCACCACAACAACTTTTTTTCGGTTTGTGCTCGCTGGCTTCATTATCTGCTGGTGCGATCATCTGCTGACCATAAAGGTCTGCATGTTTAAAAGTATCTATATCACACCAAAAAGCACCTAATCCTTGGTAACTAGGTATGCATTTTCCCTGTGCTTCATTCAGAATTTGTTGTACACGTTGATAACGTGTCTTACTTCTAATGTCATTCATACGATTCCTTTTTCTAGGTCAAGAGACTATTAGAGAATAGGTACTAGATCTGGCAAGTGATCAGATGCGTTTTGCACAATATATGCATGATTGCTTGTAGGATCTAGGTTATATAATTTGCTCAGCTACGTTTACGCAAAATATATCAATAACCAACACCCTTGCTAGAGTACTAAACTTTGTGAATTATTGATGTGGCAATTCTCACCTTGCTCTAGATTTTATTTGTGTTACCGCAAATTATATTGCAACACATTGTTTTTTCATAAATATTAATGTTTGCTAGGAATAGTGAATGACGGGATGATAGGGGACGAAGAAATAACAGTTTGTCCAATTTAGGCGAAGTCATTTTACTCTGATTTGAGGCGATCAGTAGGGCGCATAGTTATTCTATGTAACCGGAGGAGCAACGAAAGATCAGCTCGGTAGGGTGTAATAACCGTAGGGCATTACACCGATTTATATAAGTAAAATGGCGCAATGCCCTGCGGTTATTGCGCCCTACCAGGTATACAATGACGGGGAGTAGATATTTCTGGATATTAAAAATGTAAACTACTTTCTGGTAGGTATGAGGGATACCTAGTCCCTTAGGAACGTGCATGAAATAACTTGAGCATCTAGCTTTGTCTTTATGCTCATCTTCTGCATTATGTAAACAGTTACATAGCCGTGCTATGCGCCTGTTTACACGCTTTGAATATGAGCATAAATCCTGTGCTAGTTGCTCAAG
>JAJFJL010000021.1 GCA_021774055.1 Nitrosomonas sp.
AGCCGCTAAGTTACGTGAATTTGGTTATGCCGAAGTACAAATAGCGGCACCTGGTGGTGGGCTGTTGCAGGGTATTCAAGATCGCATTTCCAATGACGGTATAACAACAAGCCTGGATGTTTGGATGAGTCATGGGGACGCAGTAATTACCTTGCCACCCGGTTTTCAGGTTACGGCTAGTAATGCAGCAACTCCAGTTGCGGCGATGGCAGATGAGGCACGTAACTTTTACGGTATTCAATTTCATCCTGAAGTAACTCATACGCTACAAGGTAAAGCAATTGTTCAACGTTTTGTGCATGATATTTGTGGTATAGATCATAGTTGGAATATGCCTAATTATGTTACGGAAGCTATTGGCAAGATTCGCACTACAGTCGGTAATGATCAAGTTATTCTAGGGTTATCTGGTGGTGTTGATTCATCAGTTGCCGCAGCATTGATTCACCGTGCGATTGGTAAACAATTAACCTGTGTATTTGTTGACAATGGATTGCTGCGTGCTAATGAAGCTAGGCAAGTTATGGATACTTTCACTAAACATCTTGATTTGAAAGTTATTCATGTTGATGCTAGTCGTGAATTCTTCAGGCAGTTACAAGGTGTTACTGATCCAGAACAGAAACGTCGAATTATTGGCCGAGAATTTATCGAAGTATTTCAATCTGAATCAGCTAAAATTAAAGATGCTAAATGGTTGGCGCAAGGGACAATTTATCCAGATGTAATTGAATCAGCTGGTAGTAAAACAAATAAAGCGCAGGCAATTAAATCACATCATAATGTTGGCGGGTTGCCAGATACTTTACATCTAAAATTACTAGAACCACTACGTGAATTATTTAAAGATGAAGTGCGTGAGCTTGGTTTAGCACTTGATCTACCACGTGAGATGGTATTTCGTCATCCTTTTCCTGGTCCAGGTTTAGGGGTGCGTATTTTAGGTGAAGTCAAGTATGAATATGCTGAATTATTACGTCAAGCTGATGCAATTTTTATTGAAGAATTACATAATTCTGGCTGGTATAAAAAAACTTCACAAGCTTTTGCAGTATTTATTCCGGTTAAATCTGTCGGCGTAATGGGAGACGGTCGTACTTATGAATATGTTGTTGCATTAAGAGCAATTCAAACACAAGATTTTATGACTGCAAATTGGGCAGAACTCCCATATACCTTGTTAGGAAAAGTTTCTAACCGCATTATTAACGAGGTACGTGGAATTAACCGTGTTGTGTATGATGTTTCTGGTAAGCCACCTGCTACTATTGAATGGGAATAAAATAAAGTAGCTTAGGAACGTGCATGAAATAAATTAGGCAACTAGCTTTGTATTTAAGCCCATCTTCTACGTTATGTAAACAGTTACATAGCCGTGCTATGCGCCTGTTTACACGCCTTGAATATGAACATAAATCCTGCGTAGCTGCCTAATTTATTCCATGCACATTCCTTACCTAAATAGTTAAGTTCGATAGTCAGCATTAATCTTGACATAGTCATAAGAAAAATCGCAAGTCCATACAGTCTTGCTTGCTTGGCCACGGTTTAGCACTACACGTACCATAATTTCGGATTGCTGCATGATTTGTTGGCCTGCTGCTTCGGTGTAAGTTTTTGCGCGACCGCCGTGTTCGGCTACAAGTAAATCATCTAGGTATAATTGCACGGCATTGACATCAAGGTCTTCAATATCTGCATAGCCAATCGCGGCAAGAATTCTTCCTAGGTTTGGATCAGAAGCAAAGAAGGCTGTTTTTACTAATGGGGAGTGTGAAATAGCATAGGCAACTTTGGCGCACTCATCTTTAGTTTTTCCTGCCTCAACTTTAACTGTAATAAATTTACTTGCTCCCTCACCGTCACGAACAATCATTTTAGCTAGTTCAACAGCAACTTCGCTAATGGCTAGTTGTAATTGTTTAAATTCAATACTATCTTGGTTTGAAATTTCATCATGATCAGCACAACCGGTGGCCATTAAAACAAAAGCATCATTAGTTGAAGTGTCACCATCCACGGTAATACAGTTAAATGAATCTTCAGTAGCAGAACGAATAATTTTATCTAATAATATTTTACTTACGCAGGCATCGGTTGCGACAAACCCTAACATTGTTGCCATGTTAGGGTGGATCATTCCCGATCCTTTAGAAATTCCACTAATAGTTACTTGCTTACCTTGGATATTGATTTGTTTTGATAATGCTTTAGGGACTATATCTGTAGTCATAATAGCTTGTGATGCAGCAAACCAATTGTCTTCTCTTAGGTTAGCAACTGCTGCTGGTAATCCTGTGATAATTTTATCAATTGGCAATGGCTCCATAATTACACCGGTAGAAAATGGCAGCACTTGTTGCGCCTGACAATTCAATATCCGCGCTAACTCAGAGCAGGTCGTATGAGCATGCTCAATACCCTCATCACCTGTGCCAGCATTAGCATTGCCAGTATTAATTACTAGTGCACGTACTGCTAGTTTAGAATCTTCAAGATGTTTTTTAGCAACCAGTACCGGCGCAGCGCAAAACTTGTTTTTAGTAAATACGGCGCTTATTTTTGTAGTGTTATCTAATACCATAACCAGCAAGTCTTTACGTTTAAGTTGTTTAATTGCTGCTGTAGTGATACCAAGTGACAGGCCTTTTACTGGCAGTAGTTGTTCAGGTAATAGAGGGGGTATGTTGACTGGCATAATTGTTGACTTATTTAGAGTGATTAGATGTTATTCAGATAAAATGAATTCTTTGAATCATTTTAAAATAACAGGATAATATAAAAAATTTGATTAAACAAGAAGATGTGGGTGATGTCTTGTTCTTGTTTGGTCACTTATAGAGTATAAATATTTTAAAAAAGAGAAATAAATACAATATGAATAATTATTTACAACGTTTTTTGCTGGAAGATTTAGACATTCGTGGCGCTATTGTTAAGCTTGATTCTGTTTGGCAGTGTATGTTGGTAAATCGTAATTACCCCGATCCAGTAATTCAAATATTAGGTGAAATAACAGTCTCAACATTACTGTTCGGTAGTAATTTTAAGCAACCTGGTCGGTTGACCGTTCAGTTAAGCGGTGATGGCCCGGTTTCATTTTTAGTTGTAGATTGTGATGAAACTTTGCAGGTTAGGGGCATGGCTAAGTGTGATGAGGTTGTTGAGGAAGCATCAGCACCAAATTTACTTGGACAGGGTCAACTAGTATTATCATTGGATATGCCATCAATGAGAGAAACTTATCAAAGTATTGTGCCACTTGAGGGAGACAGTGTTGCTGAAATATTTGAGCATTATCTGGAACAATCTGAACAAACAAACTCACGACTTTTTCTAAATGCTTCACCTAATGCAATAGTTGGTATTTTACTACAGAAACTGCCGGCTACTGACAACAAAGATCTTGATGGTTGGACACGTATAGAAGCACTTACCGCAACAGCTAAAGAGCAAGAGTTGCTATCTCTAAGTACTGAAGAACTATTAACACGGCTGTTTAATGAAGAAGTGGTGCGTGTTTTTGAACCACAATTGGTTAGTTATGGTTGTCAAAAAGATTTAGATAAAATACACGACATGTTACGCTCTCTTGGCCGTGAAGAAATTGATGCTATTTTACAAGAAATTGGTGAGGTGGTAATTAATGATGATATCTGTAATCAAGAATATCGTTTTGATGCTTTAGCTATTGATGCAATCTTCAGTGAAGTAAGCACGACTATTCATTAAATTTAACGAATAAAGTGATCCAGCCCCATTGAATCAACAATAATTCGTCGATAATATTCTGATTTGCGTGTTTGCAAAGATTCAAGTGGATTAAGATTATCTGTCATCAGGACACCATAAGATGGATCTATATTGACGCGACGTGCCATTAACCAATCACGTTGTGTGTAAGATAACATATTACTTTCAAGGTTAACCGGATGATTTGTTGCTAGAAAAATAAAGTCATTAAAATCTCTACCAGGATCGGAAATAAACACTTGTTGATGAGGAAAAACTTGCGCTAGGGTTTTGGTAACTGAGGCTAGTGCAGGGTTGTTACCTTGATCAAAAAAAGCTACAAAGTTTAGTGCTAGAATACCTTGCTCTGAAAGTAGCTCTTGTAACTGCGCCATAGTCTCAACAGTTAATAAATGAACAGGTTCTGAGCCACCAGTAAAAACATCCATGATTATTAAATCATAAGGCCCCTCAAGCTGTCGTATTTCATATCGTGCATCACCAATAATGGTTTTTCCTGTTGATTTGAAATCAAAATAATCACGAGCTGCTTGCGCTACTGCTGGATCAATTTCTAAAGTATCGGTAACAATCCCATGCTTCTCTAAAGTCATCGCCATATGTCCTGCACCTTGACCAACTAGTAAGGCCCTTGACATACCTGGTGCCAATGCAGGAATCAAGCCAACAATTTCTTGGTAGGTTAATGCGTTTTCGCCATTACTGAGATTAGCCGCACCAATGGTGGAAGCATCAACAGTTAATAAACGATAATTCTGTTCTGGATTATCAATTACTCGCACCCAGCCATAAAGACTTTCACGCTCAAATTTAGTTTGAAATGTATCGTCGTCTGAGAAAGCGTAGCCAGCATCAGCGATCTGTGGTGATAAGCCAGCCCCGATAGTCGCCAAAAGGACAATTGGTATTAACGTAGTAGTTAATTTTAGCTGTTTACGCTCAAAAACAGCGACTACCGCTGCTAATAAAAACAACAAGATGCCAAGTCCAATAAAGATTTCACGTGAACCAACCAAGGGGAATAAATAAAACCCCAGGAATAGGGTGCCGACAACACTGCCAACTGTACTAACTGCATAAATCGAACCGGTACTAGCGCCCACATTTGCTAAATCTGAAGTAGCTAATTTAACTGCAAAAGGACCGATCATTCCTAGCATCATCAAGCTAGGTGAAAACAACACCAAGGTGCTGACAAAAGTTCCTAATCGCAGCCCCAGTGGATCTGTCGCCAATAACACTGGGCCAGTTAGCCAAGGTATTATTAATGTTAGTAAAGCGGCTAGTGCAATAATCAGTGATAACCCTGTCCGTTTTGCCCGATCAGCCCAAATCCCACCAATGTAATATCCTAGTGCTAACGCAATTAAAGTAACCGCGATTAGTGAGGTCCAAACATAAAGACTAGCGCCATAAAAAGGTGCAATTAGGCGTGTTCCTAAAAGCTCAATCACCATCACTGCGGCACCAGTTAGAAATACAGTGAAATATAACCAGGCTTGGTTAAAGAAGTTAGAAACACGGTGATTCATGCTGTTACCTTTGGTGAGAATAGAATGGAAAGAAAACAAAAGAGAGGCTAGAACTCAAATTATTAGCTGATAATTATAAGGTAAATATACCTGCATCCAATGCGTCAAATTGTCGCACTTGCCTTAATTATCAACAGGTGCGGCAATTTGTCACATTGATTTCAGATTAACTTTAATAGATCCTAAAAAAGTGTTCAGTGAAATGAATGAGCAAATATAGTCAAACTAGAAAATTCTTAAATAATGTAATGAGTAAATGTCATGTAATTAGCTTCGTACTGTTTTGTATTGGAACTATTGCGTAAATTTGCTAAAAATGATCAAGGATAAAGCATGAACAAATCAAAAATAAATTGTTATAAAACGTTTCCATTAAGTATCGCAGCAACTTTATTACTTGTGGCTTTTGGGCAACAGGCAGTGGCACATACTCGTTTAACAGTTCCTGTTACTGCAGAAAGCTCATCGGCACATGGCTCCACCTCAACGTCTGTTAACATTCCACATGGCTGTACTGATAATCCAGTAATAGGCAATGTTTTCTTTCTGCCTGATACTTCAGATGCTATTGTACAAACGTCTACAGATAACTTTCAAAGTTTTGAAACATTAGAATTTGGAGTTTCTGCATTAGAGTTTATTGTTAACCCACCTTTTATTCGTTTGGTTAAATCAAACGACGTTTTTGAAATCACAGAGTTTATAAATGATCCGCTTGGTAATCCGATTGGATTTTGGTCTGCTGGTGGAGAATTGCCAGCGCATAACTGGATTGGTAGGGTTCCTATGACTATTACTTCAGTAGCCATTCAGCCTGAGTCTTGTGCCTCTAAAGTTGTTTTTGTGCCAGCTATTGCTAATATCTGTAAAGTAACGACATTAGCAGAAATTAATGGTGCGAATGCAGATGATCCAAATGTTGATTTTTGGACTGCTCCAGATGTTGGTACTCCATTTGACGCACCTAGCTGGTCTTTTCCAGCATCATATACAGTCGAACGTGACCTAGAAAATAATCCAATGTCAGAATTCTGTGGTGATGGTCATGCGGTACGTGTTATTCTTTCAGCAGCCCAACTTAATCGTGATATGGCAATTAAAATGGACGGTCAACAAATTTGGCCGCAGCCTTAATTCCTGGTTACATAAAGTGGTGCGACATTATGTCGCATTGTTTTTTCTTTTAAAAACAAACATACTTTATATAGATATTGATTATGTAAGTAATGAACATCGGTTAACCGGTTATATCCACTAAAAAAATAATTATAATTTTTTGATAAAGTTTAATTAACAAGGGAATATTTAATCAACATGAAGATAGTAAATAAATTCAAATTAGCAGCATTATCATTAACAGCAATTATGTTAGTGGGAGTAGGGCAAAGTGTATCTGCCCATACACGATTAAATGTAGCAACCCAAACTGAAGGTGTCAGATCTATCAACCATATGGTGATATCTCACGGTTGTAATGAAAATTCCATTACAGTAGGTACATCAGTTGTTTTTCCTGATGGTGTGGATTCTACTATTTTAGTAAATGGCGAACCACATGAAGGCACAGTACTTGATTTTCTAACAAACTATGGAAATAATGCCCAACTTATCCTTGATCGTTCAGCATTTGATTTAATGGATGAAAAGATTGTTGATGGAAATGTAGTTGGGTATTGGGCTGGTGGTGGACCTGGTATGGTCAATCGCTTAAATGCAACGACATCTTTTAGGCACACAGCCGCACGAATTGAGTCAACTTCCTGTGCAAGTAGTGTTGCTATTAAGGTATCAGTGGCTGATATTTGTGAAATCACTGATACTGCAAGTTTTAACGATGATGTGGTACGGCTTTGGACACATAATGATTTGGGTACGCCATTTGACCGTGTGAGTGATACCGATAATGGTCCAGCGACGTTTACAATTACACGCGACTTGGTAAATAACCCATTATCCGAATTTTGTAGTGAAGAGGGTGACTCTGTTGTAGTTAAACCATCTGCTGCACAGATTAATCGCGATATGCCAATTGTTGTTGATGGTCAACAAATTTGGCCACAATAATATTTCACTAGAAATGAATAGTCTTTATTCACCCTCCTAAGAAACACTATCCAGTTCTGTTTTTTGCAATGAAATTCAGATTGGATAGCCCTTCTGTTTTAGTAATCATTCTTACCGATCAATAGGTGCGACATTTTGTCGCATTGCTATTTCTTTAGTTCGACCAGATAATAACTTTATATTAAGCGCACACTATTTGAATAAACATGAGGAGTTACGAAAATGCCTTATCAATTTTTTAAAAGAACTTTGATTGCCGCCCTTATTGTTTCTACTATTGCTTATACCAGTATCAGTAGCGCACATACAGCTGGCGCAACGCTTGATCCAAATAATGACACAAGAAGCTTTACTGGCATGGCATTTATCACTTGTTTTGATGACGGCAATGGACCGGCAGATAACCTTATTGCCAGAATCAGAGATTTATCCCCACCGGTGCCAGGTTTGCTAGTTAATTTGCAAGTTGTTAACGGTAATAAATCAAATAGCATCAGTGATACCATTTCAGGTGATGCAGATTGGAGTCCGTTTATTACTTTGCAAGGTGGGCCAAGAAGAAGTATTTATTGGGTTTTAGTGAATAAAACTGATATAGGTGAACGGCGTTTTGAGCTTGAATATCATTGCAACACTATTGACGAAATTCATACTGGGACAGACATTGGGGTATCACAATTTGGTGAACCTGTATTCATCTCCGAATAAGCCATATGAATAAACTTTTTTTAATCGGGTTGTTAATTAATCTGCTAGTTGTTACACCTAGTTCAGCTGGTTCTGTTGGAGATGCTGCGCCTTCCTGTTCAAACTTAACCACTTTAGACGGAACAGAAAACTACGATCTAACTAAATTTCAAGGAAAAGTTGTCTATGTCGACTTCTGGGCTTCTTGGTGCCCTCCCTGCATTCGGTCATTTCCATTTATGAACCAATTGCAACATGATTTAAAAGACCAAGGGTTGCATGTTGTTGCGATTAATTTAGATGAGAAATTAGTTGATGCTGAAGAATTTATAACTAAGTATCCGGTTGAAATCTCAATAGCATCTGACCCAGAAAGCCAATGTGCTAAAGATTTCGGTGTAATGGCAATGCCATCTTCCTATCTGGTAGATAGAAAAGGAGTTATTCGATATATTCATTTAGGGTTTCGATTGGGTGAAGTAGGTGAGCTACGCACAATAATCGAACATGTTTTGAATGAACCACTATAAATTCTTGGTGTTAACCTGTTAAATCAAATTTATTATGACAAGTACCTATAAAATTTTCTTGATCCTTATGATAAGTCTAGGACTATCTGGTTGCGCAAGTGTGGCACCTTGGGATCGAGGAGATCTTGCCAAAGCACATATGGCAATCGACCCTGACCCGATGCAAAGTAGTATCCGTGCACATAATTATGGCAGCCGTGAGGCAGGTGCGAGTGCCAATGTTGCTGGCGGCGGTGGTGGTTGTGGTTGTTTCTAGAGCAGAAATAAGGCGTAATGCCTAGTAAATCAGCCAAATATCAACGCTCAAGAAGTGCTAAAAAACATACTAGTAATGCCGTGCTTTCTAAGTGTACTGACCAAACAATCTCTTCTAGCAAGAATAATGCACTACAGGCACTAACTTCTGCTGCTTTGGTTCTACCAGGTTTGCTGTTATCGCCGGCATCTCTGGCACAAACTGTAGACCCTGGTCTAGATAGTTTCAGCTTTCAATACAGTCGATTTCAAGAAGGTAAACGTAATTTATTCAACGTGCCTAATAATGTCAAGCCGATCCAGGCTGATGTTATTCATGCGATGGGCAGTCTCTCTCTAACTGACAGGGTTAAATTTTCCTACAATTACTCACGTGATACCTGGTCAGGTGCAACACCAATTACCACAGCACCTTTAGCTACTAATGGTAATCGTCCTATTCTAAGAAACTCTGCGGGTGGCACTATAGTTTCTGGTGCATCTCCATTTGTTAATACCCAAATACTACTTGACAGAGAATTAAACCCAATTTCACAAGACCCGTTGACTGGACAAGTAATTGGTAAAGACACCCGTGCTGTCGAAATTCTTTCATCAGCGTCACCTGAAACTCGTAATGCGGCTGATTTTAATTTAGGCTATGAATGGAATGAAGCGGCAATTGGTTTTGGTGGTGGTTTTTCCTCTGAAAATGATTTTCAATCCGGTTTTGGTAATCTCAATGGGCGGTTAGACTTTAATCAAAAGTTAACTAGTGTTAAATTTGGGGCAGGTTATGCTAGTAGTACTACAACTGCGATTCTAGACAGTGATCTGGTTCCTTATTTGACTAGAACAGCTTTCACTAATCAGATTGAAAGTAGAGGTGGATCAGATATCTTACATGGTAAGCGACAGGATTGGTCTGCTAATTTTGGTCTAACACAAATTTTAACCAAGCATTCGCTTATTGATGCCAACATTGGCTATACCCATAGCAATGGGTTTATGGAAAATCCATACAAAGCAATGACGGTAATTTTTGTTGACCCAACAGTTCTTAATAATGGGCAAGATACACCAATAACTGGTGATGTTAGGGCACTTATTGAGCAACGCCCTGATATTCGTAATCAAGTGGCACTTGCTAGCAAATATATTCAGCATATTGCTCCACTAGACGCAGCGCTACATTTTAACTATAAATTTTCTTTTGATGATTGGGGTATTAATACTAATACCTTTACCGCTGATTGGATACAACCGTTAGGGCGTGGCTGGACAGTAACCCCAAGAGTTCGCTATCACTCACAAGATGCAGCTGATTTCTATCAACCTTTCTTGTTTTCGCAACAAAATTTCAGACAAAATGCAGTGGACCAATCTGGACGAGAAATTCTTGTTGATCCACTCAATCCAGATGTAGAGTTTTTTCGTGATGAAGATTTTAACCTGGTTGATAATTCTGGTAACTTGGTTGATGAAACATTCTTTAGCCCACAAAACAAAAAAATTAACTTTGATCCAGAAAAGCTACCTGATAATTTTTCTAGTGATCACAGGCTATCTGGCTATGGCACCTTGAGTGGCGGAGTTACTTTTAAAAAGACTTTAGTTAAAGGTATTGAGTTACAAGCTGGTTTTGAATATTACACCCGCCAAAGTGCATTAAAAATAGGTGGCAACGGAAATTCAGGCTTTGCTGACTTTGATTTTTATGTTGCTAGTGCAGGCATGAAAATTAATATCGAACAATTAAATTTCAATCAGGTAGGTGATGATAAACATTCAGCACATGGTACAAAATCAAAACACCAGCATGGGCATGCCCCTGCTGGTGTAATGTTTGGTCATATGCTGGATAAAGCTGGTGACATTATGGTTGGTTACCAGTTTATGTACGGTCGTCAGGCTGGTGACATACTTAATAACAGCGATGCAGCCAGTGATCTAGCAATTGTCAATCAAGGTTGTAGCGATGAAACAGGTTGTCGCTTCACCCCCACTTTTATGGATATGAAAATGCATATGTTCAATGTGATGGTGGCTCCAACTGACTGGCTCAACTTGATGGTAATGCCAAAATTTGTTGATATGGAAATGAATATTCGTGAGTTGTCAGGGCGACCGCCACCATCTCCAGGTGTTCATGAACATACCGGAGTAGCCGGTCATTCTACTGGTGGTGTGGGCGACACTACGCTGTCATCATTGATCAAGTTATATCAGTCACCAGGTCATCGTTTACATATGGGGCTAGGACTTAGTGCGCCGACTGGGAGTACTAATCTTGAATTCAGGCGTGTGTTCCAAATTGACGGTGGACTGGTCCATTTTGGCATGCAATTAGGTAGTGGTACTTGGGATTTCTTACCTAACCTTACTTATACTGGTGATCATAATCGTTGGTCTTGGGGTGCCCAGCTTAGCGGTGTCAAACGTCTGGAGAATGAAAACAAATCAGGTTACCGTCTAGGTGATAGTTTTCAAACGACAAGCTGGGGAGGTTATCGTCTAACCAGATGGTTATCTGCTTCAGTGCGCGGGATCTACACGATTCGTGGTGCAATTCATGGTGACTTTAATGCTTTTAATGGTCGTTCTGGTCCAATGGATTTTCCTGCTAACCAGGGTGGGCAGTATTGGGATATTGGTTTTGGTATTAATGGCACTATTCCCAAAGGCAAGTTTGTTGGTCACAATTTAAGCTTTGAATGGTTACAACCAGTACAAGATGATGTGAATGGTTTTCAGCTTGAGCGTAAAGGCGCACTAGCAGCTACTTGGAATTACAGTTTTTAGGTATGGTAATAACCTGTAAAAATAAGGATAAAAATGGGTAAAGTTTTAGTCTTATTTTTTGCTTCAGGTTGTACCACGCTAGTTTATGAAATTCTGTGGATGCGGGAGCTAGGATTGTTATTTGGCAACACATCCCATGCAGCAGCCGTCACCTTAACAGCTTTTTTTATCGGTTTGGCTATCGGTGGCATTGTATGGGGCAAACGTGCACAGAAATTAAATAATCCATTGCAAACTTATGGCTTTCTTGAGCTTGGTGTCAGTGTTGCAGCTCTAGGTTATTTCTTGTTAATTCCAGCTTATCAGCATATCTACCCATTTTTATTTTTGAATTTCTCTGGCCAGGAGAATATCTTTCTAGCCATTAAATTTACGCTTGCAATGCTGTTCTTGTTTCCTGCTGCATTTTTGATTGGCGGTACGCTACCGGTTATGAGTCAATATGTTGCGCGGGATATTAACCGGATGAGTCGTAAAGTTTCTATTCTTTATGCAGTCAATATCCTAGGTGCGAGTGTTGGTGCATTAGCTGCTGGTTTCTATTTGCCAATTTTACTGGGAATTAAGGCTGCTTATCTAGTTTCAGTAGGGATAACAGTACTTGTTGGTATTGCTGCAATTGTAATCTCCAAAACAAGTGATTATGTTTCATGTCAGACATCTGATCAGAAACCACCTCAACAATCTAAGCCAGATGATTTGTTGATTATCGGAAAGCTTGGATTAACTGAACTAAGTATTTTATCTGCATTGTCTGGCTTTATTACATTAGCTTTGCAAGTACTTTGGATTCGGATGTTTGCGCAAGTTCTGCAGAATTCTGTGTATACATTTTCTATTATTGTGGTGGTATTTTTGGTCATGCTGGCAGTCGCAGCAGCTTTGGCTAATCGTCTTATCCATTCACGTTTCTCGTCCTTAAAGAGCCTAACTTTTTTTATTATATTAGGCGCATCACTAACAGCTATAACACCACTTGTTTTTGACCGTTTAACGGATGGCTTGCAGTTATATATGCACACGTTATCGTGGGAAGCTTACTTGCCACAAGTTTTTGCTTTAGCTTTCTTAGTCATGGGGCCACCTCTACTTTGCTTAGGAACTATTTTTCCGATTATCCTGCGGCTTACTGAATCATTTGGTGGTTCTACCGGAGAAACAGTTGGAAAAATGGCTGCGGTTAATACCTGGGGAGCTGCGGCAGGTGCTGTTGCTGCAGGATTTTTCCTGTTAGACCGATTCGGTTTATGGAATAGCATCTATTTGATCGCTTTGCTATATGGTTTGGTTTCCATCTATCTATTAGGCAGCTTATTACGTATTTCAGGCAAGCAATCTTTAAGGTTCTCAGTTGTTGCACTCAGTTTATTGATTGCAACAAGCTTGTTTGTTGTTAATGCCAAAAAAATACCGATGGTTCACCTTGGTTTTGTTAAAGATAAACAAATCGTATTGGAAACATGGGAGGGTAGTGCGGCAACTGTTACGGTTGTTGAGCGTCAAGGTGTTATATCTGAGCATTATATGGTTATGAATAATACCTACATACTAGGTGGTAGCAATGATCGTGGCCTTGAGGCTTTGCAAGGCAGTTTCCCATTGACACTTCATGAAAATCCAAAAAATGTTTTTTTCCTGGGTATGGGTACCGGTATTAGTGCTGCTGGTGCTTTAGCTTTTCCATTAGAAAGCATCATAGTCACTGAACTTTCAGCAGAAGTTATTAGCGCATCAGAAACATATTTTGTACCTTATTTAGATGGCTTATTTGCTGACCCTAGAGTACAAGTTCTGGCAGAAGATGGGCGCAATTATCTTTATGGTACAAATCAAAATTTCGATGTCATCATTGGTGATTTATTCTTACCGTGGAAAGCTGGCACCAGTAATCTTTATTCTTTGGAACATTTCCAAACTATTCGTAACAGCCTAACAGAAGATGGCATATTTATGCAGTGGCTGCCGTCGGCACAAATTACTTTCAATGAATTTGCAATTATTGCTCGAACCATGCGTAAAGCTTTTTCTCAAGTAACTATTTGGCAAGGTGATTTTAGCCCTGGACGATCAATCATTGGATTGTTGGGGTATAAACAGCAAGCAAGCATTAGTGAGGTAGCTGCCAACTTAAACATTGCAAGACCTGAATACAATAATGCTGCGTTGCCTTTGTTGGCCCATTACATCGGTAGTTTGGATACAACATCCTTTGCTAACCACCCAATCAATAGAGATAATCTACCGATTATAGAATATCGTGCTCCTATCGTTAACCAGAATGCAAGTGCACGACTTACAACTTATTTTTCAGGTGCAAATCTGGCGCGTTATATAGTGAAAAGCAAACAGGCATCATTTGACAATCAAGATGCCTACCTCTCAGAGGTATCACAAAACACAAGGCTATTACCGCAAATTGGTTTGCAACTTTATCGTAAAGAGGTATTAGAATGGCGGCAACAACACCAACTCGCGAATGATGCTTTTCAATTATTCAAGCTAGCTTATGATAATCATGATGAAGGTGCAGATTTAGAACATTTCAAGCGGCGAACACATTAAGGAACGTGCATAAAATAACTTGAGCATCTAGCTTTGTATTTATGTTCATCTTCTGCATTATGTAAAACAGTTACATAGCCGTGCTATGCGCCTGTTTACACCTCTTGAATATGAACACAAATCCTGAGTTAGTTGCCTAATTTATTTCATGCACGGACCTTATTTCATTCGTGTATAAATTAACTTCTCATTGCTATCGTAAAAATCACCGTCTAGATTATTGTCATTCATCCAAATAAGTTTATTGTCTTGAATATCGTAGTGAATTAAATAATTACTTTTTGAAGGTTTTATTACATACTCTATTTTATTGTTATCACTACCAGAGGGGATACCATAAGAGTCAGCAAGAAGCGCTATTACTCCAGGTTCTTCTGCAATAACATTGCCTTGCTCCATCTCTACTGGATACCATTGTTTAGACTTAGTATTGATAGCTTGATCCGGTTGATACCAAGTGTAAACGTAGCGATTTCCTGTAAATACGATTTCACCTTTAAGTGTAGCAGTATGATTATTATGGCTTAAATCTACCTCCCAAGTTCCAGTCAAGTCGGTGTGCTCTGATGTGCTGTTGTTTTTGCTACAAGAAATAATAATCAGAAACAAGGGTAATAAACATAAAGTAAATAAATAACGAATGGTCATAGATTGTTTAAAGTTGATGTGGATGAAATAGGCTGTTTGAAACTTGATTTAAGGTAGCAGTATATTACGGACAAAAATTTTAAACCTGCTATTTACTCACGATTTAGTTCTTATAATTAAAACATTTTGAAACTTTATTATTACGATTTCAAAGCAATGGGATCACCCTGTACAATCCAATTGTATGCAGATAATCATCAAGCTGGAAAATATGCTGCCGACATAGCAATCGCCGACATAAATCGCCTGGAAGCACGCTATTCACGTTATCGAAAAGATAGTTTTTTATCAGAAATCAACCGTATTGCCGCACAAGCTGGCAGCATCTCAGTTGATGAAGAAAGCGCCGGATTATTAAATTATGCGGCTACTTGCTATCAGCAGAGTGACGGCTTATTTGATATTACCTCGGGCATCTTACGTCAAGCTTGGGATTTTAAATCTGGTAAATTACCTGCAGATAACATTATTCAAGAATTATTACAAAAAGTTGGCTGGACTAAGCTTAACTGGCAACCACCTAATATTAGTTTCACAATCCCAGGGATGGAAATTGATTTTGGTGGGGTAGTAAAAGAATATGCGGTTGATCGTGCAGCAACATTATGCAAGCAAGCAGGAATTAATCATGGCATTATAAACTTAGGTGGTGATATCAAAATAATCGGTCCACATGCAGATGGTCGCCCTTGGCAAGTAGGTATACGCCACCCGCGCGATAAAAATGCCGTGTTACAAACCATACCGTTATACACCGGTGCTCTAGCCAGTAGCGGCGATTACGAGCGCTGCATCATGTTAAGTGGACAACGTTATGGCCATGTATTAAACCCCAAAACTGGCTGGCCAGTTAGATACATGGCTTCAGTTAGTGTTGTCGCTGATTTCTGTGTGATTGCTGGCAGCGCTTCAACTATTGCTATGCTTAAACAAGAAGCTGGGCCAGATTGGTTGAGTGAATTAGGGCTGCCGCACTTATGGGTGAATGTAAAAGGGGAAGTTGGCGGAACGTTTATTGAGTGAAGCAAGATAATCTACTCTGCCATAAAAATAATTCGGCATAAAACAGGCCGTTCCGTTAAAGTTATGCATCACCTTTTTTAACCTCAGTTATCCATGGGAAAATACCAATGTTAAAAAAATTGAAGTCGCTGAAATTATCTAACCTGTTAGATGCATTAAAATCTTTGAAACTAAAGAAATCTTCGAAGTCTCAAGAATCATCAGAAACTTTGGATATTTCAGAAGCTATTGAATCATTGGATCCTCTAGGAACCATGGAATCTCCAGAATCTGTAAAAGCGACAAAATCCGACAAAAAGAAAATGGCGAAAACAGCAGGAGCTGTTGTATTGCTTGGGGTTAGTGGATGGTTTTTATGGGACACGTTTCTAGCTGTACCAGAACATACAATCCCTCCTTCTTCCTTGCCGCCGGTTGTGGCAACGGTTGACCCTGTACCAATCTCACCGCACCCTGCACCTGTTGTAGGACATCTTGAGTCAGAGGGATCACAGCACCCTGCACCTGTTGTGGAGCATCTTGAGTCAGAGGAATATGTAACTGACATCAATCCAGAAGAAATTATTGGTGGGTTGATTGATGATTTTTTTGAAATCACAGGATTGGAAGATACACGTGATAATGGTACATATAATCTTGAACCAGACACACAAAACTTTGTGCCAGCTACACAACAGGCATTAAGCAATGACGAGGATGCAGACCAACACCAACAACTCCCTGCATTATGTGAAACAGAGCCATGTGTTGAAGAACCAGCTAGTGAAATAATTGTTGTAGAAAATATCGCTGAATTACATGAACTGCATGAACTGCATGAACTGCATGAACTGCATGAGTTACATGAGCCACATGAAACGCATGAACCGCATGAGCCACATGAAACGGAGCAGAAAAAAAATCCATACGCCTTGACTGCGCGCTCAAATCTTGATGCTCGTGAATGCCTCAACTTAACCGATAATATGGCCATACACCGTTGCGCGGAAAAGTTTCGTTAGGAGTGCGCATTAAATAACTTGAGCAACTAGCGCAGGATTTACGCTCATATTCAAGGCGTGCAAACAGGCGCATAGCACGGCTATGTAACTGTTTGCATAACACAGAAGATGAATATAAATACAAAGCTAGTTGTTCAAGTTATTT
>JAJFJL010000201.1 GCA_021774055.1 Nitrosomonas sp.
TCCAATTTAGGCGAGGTTATTTTGCTCTGATTTGAGGCGGTTCGTAGGGCGCATAGTTGTTCTATGTAACCGTAGAACCAACAAAGAATCAGAGTAAAAGGACAAGTCTAAATGGATGATTTATTATTTCCTTGTCCCTTATGTTGCGTTAACTTCTGCTGAGGTATCGCTTGTTTTCTTTTTTCGCATACCGCCGCTAATCATCTTATATTCAAGTAGTCGACATTCTAATGCACCATTAAATAAAGGGGTGCGGCGTGAGGCACTCAGACGAATTAACTTTGGTAGTGCTGTATCTGCGGTAAATAAGTAGGCATTCCAGCCACTAAAATTTTTCTTTAATAGGTCGCCTAGTTTTGGGTAAAAGTTAGTTAACATTTCTTGCTCGCCAATACGCACACCATAGGGTGGGTTGGTGACAAGTATGCCGCTGGTACTTGGTGCAGAAACTTCTAATATATTGGCCTGTTTTAAATTAATCACATCAGTTAATCCTGCTGCAGACACATTAGTCTTAGCATCTGTTAATGCGTCACCATATAAATCACTACCGTAAATAGGCTGTGGCGTTGCTGGTAGTTGTGACGCAATTGATAAATCTCTAAGTTGATTCCATAGTACATGGTCAAATTGCTTAAATTTCGTAAAAGCAAAATCACGTTGCAATCCTGGGGCAATATTTAATGCTATTTGTGCTGCTTCTAGTAGAAATGTACCGCTACCACACATAGGGTCTAATAGCGGTGTACCAGGTTTCCAACCGGCAAGATGTAAGATTCCTGCGGCTAAATTTTCTCGTAATGGCGCTTCTCCCGCAGTTTTTCTTAAGCCACGTTTAAATAACGCTTCTCCTGACGTATCTAAGTAACAGGTAAATTTTTTTGTGTCTAAAAACCCATGGATGCGGATATCAGGCTGCACCGTATCAATATTTGGGCGTTTACCTGTTTTTTCACGAAATTTATCGCAGACCGCATCTTTAATTTTAAGAGTGACAAAATCAAGACTGCGTAGTGGGCATTTGATAGCAGCTAAATTAACTCGAATAGTAAGATTCGGATCAAACCATTCATGCCAAGGTAATTTACGGGCTGTATTATAAATATCATCTTCGCTATGGTAGGGCTGACTAGCAATTTGCCACAGGATACGGCTGGCGATACGACTTTCAAGATTTGCACGGTAACAGATGCTCCAGTTACCTTTAAACTGTACGCCACCATGCTGTGGTTGTACCAAGTCAGCACCTAGTTGCATTAGTTCAGTTGCAAGTACAGACTCAAGACCACGAGGGCAGGGTGCAAAAAATTGTAGAAGCTTGTCTTTCATAAAGATTGATTCACAAAGTCGCCAATTTTAATGTATTTAGATTACATTGGTGTATCTATTAGTTGTCAGAAAGTTATTTTAGTGTACTACTTAGTGAAAAATTATGGCTGACGGGTACATTTAAGTAAATAATTGCGGCTTCTTGCTTAATAATCTCATGATGTCTTTAACGGTAATAATACCAAGTGGTTTTCTTTCATGGTTGACGATTGGAATGCAAGAAAAGCTATGGTTGCTAAAAATATCAATTACTTCACTTAGGTGGGCATCTGGATTAAGCGTAATTGGGTTGCGGCTCATAATTTGATGTACTTGTTTATTAAGAGTCGCAGCATCTTTAAGTGTTTCTGCCCGGGATCCTATGCTAGGACTTAGTGCTTTGTATAAATCTAGATCGGAAACAACACCAAAAACAATGCTGGACTCAATGACTAATAAATGATGGATTTTTGTGTTATCAAATATTTCTTTAACAGCTTTCAATTTATCATCCATTTTAACGGTAATTGGTTTAATGCTCATTATGTCTTTGGCAAACATGATCAACCTCTTTAGCGGGGGAATTTAGTTCGGTAGGTTGGGATAAGCTAAAGCGCATCCACCGTTTCGTTTCGTATATAAAGAAGAGAAAGGTGGATATATCGTGTTTTATCCACCCTACACGATAATAAACGATTGGCTTTCGTATTATCAAATATTTCTGTAACAAGTTTCAGTTTGTCATCTATTTCAATGATAATCAGCGTGGTATCCCATATATTTTTGGTAAACATGATTGATCTCTCTAACGTTGTTTACAGGATTTAATTGCAATCTATTTCTTATTGTCACTTTGTGGGATAATTCAGAGGCTTTTGACGGAATTAGGAAAAATGGAAACTTTATACGATAAACTTTGGCAGCAGCATGTTGTGCATACTGAGTCAGATGATTCTGACAGTATGGCACTATTATATATTGATCGTCATTTGGTGCATGAAGTCACCAGTCCACAGGCATTTGAAAGTTTGAAGATGGCTGGACGTAAACCTTGGCGCGTAGATTCAATTCTTGCAGTTGCAGACCATAATGTACCTACGACTGATCGTAGTCAGGGTATTACTGATCCTGTGTCACGTTTGCAAGTTGATACCTTGGATCAAAACTGTGATGAATTTGGCATTACGGAATTTAAAATGAATGACCAGCGGCAAGGTATCGTGCACGTTATTGGTCCTGAGCAAGGGGCAACTTTACCAGGTATGACAGTTGTTTGTGGTGATTCACATACCAGTACACATGGTGCTTTGGCTTGTTTGGCTTTTGGTATTGGTACTTCTGAAGTAGAGCATGTATTGGCTACTCAATGTTTGATGATGAAAAAAGCTAAATCATTGCAAATATTGGTAGATGGTACGCTTGGCTTAGGGGTGACAGCTAAGGATGTTGCGTTAGCAATTATCGGCAAAATTGGTACGGCTGGTGGTACCGGTTATGCGATTGAGTTTGCTGGCAGTGCCATTCGTGGCCTTTCTATGGAAGGACGTATGACACTTTGTAATATGGCAATTGAAGCAGGTGCGCGTGCTGGTTTGATCGCTGTTGATGATGTCACCATTGAATATATTAAAGATCGCCCACTGGCACCAAAGGGTGCACATTGGGATAGAGCGGTAACATATTGGCGTAGTTTGAAAAGTGATTTTGATGTGATATTTGATCAGGTGGTGACATTGCCTGCGGTAGAAATTAAACCTCAGGTAACTTGGGGAACTTCACCTGAAATGGTTACCGCAATTGATGGCACAGTACCAGATCCGGCTCAAATTGATGATGCTGGAAAACGTCATGACATTGAACGTGCCTTGGCGTATATGGGCTTGAGCGCTAATATGCCGATAAATAAAATTTATCTAGATAAAGTATTTATTGGTTCTTGTACTAATTCACGGATTGAGGATTTACGCGCAGCGGCAGATGTGATTAAAGGTAAGCAGGTTGCAGCGACGATTAAGCTTGCTATTGTGGTGCCAGGTTCTGGTTTGGTAAAAGTTCAAGCTGAGCAAGAAGGTCTGGATAAAATTTTTCAGACGGCCGGGTTTGAATGGCGCGAACCAGGTTGCTCCATGTGTTTAGCGATGAATGATGATCGACTTGCATCTGGAGAGCGTTGTGCTTCAACTTCTAACAGAAATTTTGAAGGTCGACAAGGTCCTGGTGGGCGGACGCATTTGGTTAGTCCGGCAATGGCTGCAGCGGCAGCAATCGCAGGTCACTTTGTGGATGTTCGGAATTTATAAGGAATAATATGATAAGGATATTGTCAGTAATGTTCATATTGCTAGCTAGCTTCTATTTGTCAGCTTGTAATACATGGGCTGGACTTGGTAAAGATATTAGAAAGGGTGGCGAAGCAATTGAACGCTCGGCAAAATAACTAATGGAAAAGTTTATTGCAATAAAAGGATTGGTGGTACCACTAGATCGTGCGAATGTTGATACTGATGCGATTATTCCTAAACAGTTCTTAAAGTCGATAAAACGTTCTGGTTTTGGGCAGCATTTGTTTGATGAGTGGCGTTATTTGGATCATGGTGAACCAGGTATGGATGCATCAAAGCGTCAGCTTAACGCTGATTTCATCCTCAACAAGCCACGTTATCAGGGTTCACAAGTACTTCTTGCGCGAGCTAACTTTGGTTGTGGGTCTAGTCGTGAACATGCACCTTGGTCTTTGCAGGACTATGGTTTTCGGGTAATTATAGCACCTAGTTTTGCAGATATTTTTTACAACAATTGTTTTAAGATTGGCTTGTTGCCGGTGGTGCTAGATGCTGCCATTGTTGAGCAATTGTTTGGTGAAGTAGGTGCACTAGAGGGCTATCAGTTAGCAGTAGACTTGGAATCACAAACGATTACCAGCGCCAAGGGTGAAGTTTTTAGTTTTGATGTTGATGCTTTCCGTAAACATAGTTTGCTGAATGGATTGGATGAAATTGGTTTGACTTTACGGCATTCAGATAAAATTAAACGTTATGAAGAAAGCCGGCGGATAGCGCAACCATGGTTATTTACCTAGTACCTTGCACGCTAAATAAACTGGAAAATATGTGGTACAAATTGCCGATAACTGCGTTGAAGAAACTTGACGTATTTTCAATATGCCAGCGCTTCTTCGTCTTGTTCTCGACAATTCTTGCATTCCCCATATTTTCCAGGTTATTTAGCGTACAAGGTACTAAGAATTTTTTATTATAGATAAAGGTTTTTATGAAGATTGCAGTTTTAGCTGGTGATGGTATCGGTCCGGAAATAATTGCTCAAGCATTACGTGTATTGGATGCTTTAAAGCATGACGGATTAAATTTTGAATTAGAACCAGGCTTGTTAGGTGGTTGTGCTGTTGATGCTACTGGAGAGCCTTTTCCAGAAGAAACTAATAAACTTGTTACAGATGCGGATGCAGTATTGTTGGGTGCTGTTGGTGGGCCTAAATATGACGCGTTACCACGTGCGCAACGTCCAGAAAGAGGGCTGCTAGGTATTCGTAAGGCACTTAATTTATTTGCCAATTTACGTCCGGCGATTCTATATCCAGAATTGGCAAATGCTTCTACCTTAAAGCCGGAGGTGGTTGCGGGGCTGGATATTATGATAGTGCGTGAATTAACTGGCGATATTTATTTCGGAGAGCCACGCGGTATTGAGCAGCGTGATGGTCAGCGGGTTGGTTTCAATACTATGATTTATAGTGAAGCTGAAATACGTCGTATTGCACAAGTTGCCTTTAATACAGCACGTAAGAGAAATGGTAAGTTGTGTTCTGTTGACAAAATGAATGTGCTTGAATGCACTCAGCTATGGCGTGATGTGGTGATTGAAACTGCTAAAGACTATCCAGATGTAACGCTTTCACATATGTTGGTTGATAATGCGGCGATGCAGTTAATACGTGATCCTAAACAATTTGATGTGATGGTGACTGGTAATATGTTTGGCGATATTTTGTCAGATGAAGCTTCTATGCTGACTGGTTCTATCGGGATGTTACCTTCTGCCTCATTAGATGAAAATAATAAAGGTTTGTTTGAGCCAATTCACGGGTCTGCACCAGATATTGCAGGTAAAAATATTGCTAATCCATTAGCTACAATCTTGTCGCTTGCTATGATGCTACGTTATACGTTTAATCAAGAAGATGCTGCGTTGCGTGTTGAAAATGCAGTAAAAAAAGTTTTATCTCAAAACCTACGTACTAGTGATATTTTTGAGCCAGGGATGCAACAAATTGGCACTATTGAGATGGGTGATGCGGTATTAAAGAACCTTTAACGGATTGTTTTGAATAACGAATATTTGTAAATTAGAGATTATTAAATGAAACGAGTTGGATTTGTTGGTTGGCGTGGCATGGTGGGTTCTGTATTAATGCAGCGTATGCGTGAGGAAGATGATTTTTCATTAATAGAGCCTGAGTTTTACACAACTTCACAGAAAGGTGGGCAGGGGCCTGATATTGGCAAGGATACTCCACCGCTTGCAGATGCTTACGATATCACTAAGCTTAAATCGTTAGATATTATAATTTCTTGCCAAGGTGGTGATTACACCAATAAAGTTTTTTCAAAATTACGACAAGCTGGTTGGCAAGGTTATTGGATTGATGCTGCCTCAACATTGCGTATGGAAAAAGATGCGGTAATCATACTTGATCCGGTTAATATGCCAGTTATTCAGCAAGCTATGCATGATGGTGTAAAAAACTATATTGGTGGCAATTGTACGGTCAGTTTAATGTTGATGGCAGTAGGTGGTTTGTTTGAAAAAGGTATGGTGGAGTGGACCAACGTTATGACCTATCAAGCCGCTTCTGGTGCTGGCGCACAGAATATGCGTGAATTGTTACAACAAATGGGTGAAACTCACAGGATTGCCAAAGATTTATTGGATAATCCAGCTTCTAGTATTCTTGAAATTGATCGTGAGGTGGCTGGTGTTTTACGTGATAAAAAATTTCCTGTTGAAAATTTTGGTGTGCCATTGGCGGGTAGTTTAATTCCTTGGATAGACAAAGCAGTAAGTAACGGGCAAAGTAGAGAAGAATGGAAAGGCCAGGCTGAAACCAATAAGATTATAGGATCTGATCATCAGATTCCAGTTGATGGTATCTGTGTTCGAGTTGGTGCGATGCGTTGTCATAGCCAAGCGATGACGATTAAGTTGAAGCAGGATGTTCCATTGGATGAAATTGAAGAAATTATTGCAAATTCAAATGATTGGGTGCAATTTATTCCTAATGAAAAAGAAATAACTACTAAAAAGTTAACTCCGGCAGCGGTAACTGGTGATTTATCTATACCGGTTGGGCGTATGCGTAAACTTAATATGGGTAATGAATATCTTTCGGTGTTTACTGTGGGTGATCAATTGCTTTGGGGTGCCGCAGAACCATTGAGAAGAATGTTGCGTATATTAGTATAGAGGTGTTTAAGGGACAAGGAAATAATAATCTGTCCATTTAGACTTGCCCTTTTACTCTGATTCTTCGTTGGTCCTCCGGTTACATAGAATAACTATGCGCCCTACGAACCGCCTCAAATCAGAGCAAAATGACTTCGCCTTAATGGACAAATTATTATTTCCTCATCCCTAATATAAAATAGCGCAGCTTTACTTACATACGTAGTGGTGCAATATTCTTTATGCTTAACTAGATCCTGCAAGTGATCGTACATATAATGTGTGACAAATTGTTTCATAGAGTGAATTTTATTCTGCATAGAATACTTATTGATATTCTCAAAGAATAGAATTTTCTATATGGAACAATCTGTTATGCAGTATGTGTGCGATCACCTGCAGGGCCTAGGTTTAACAACATGATATGCAAATACAGAATATATATTCAAATATTCCAGAAAACTTAGATCAAGAAATATTTGAGAGGTTGGCTGGGAATAGTGGCGTAGTTATTGAAAAAATTATTTCAAATGGTCAAAGATCACCACAATCTGGTTGGTATGATCAAGAAACTAACGAGTGGGTTTTGGTGTTAGAAGGCAAGGCAGAATTAGCTTTCAAAGATCAGGAAACAGTCATTCTCAATAAGGGAGACTTTATTAACATCCCTGCACATAAAA
This sequence comes from Nitrosomonas sp., assembly GCA_021774055.1. Classification (GTDB taxonomy): domain Bacteria; phylum Pseudomonadota; class Gammaproteobacteria; order Burkholderiales; family Nitrosomonadaceae; genus Nitrosomonas. The sequence goes on from JAJFJL010000201.1 coordinate 7,449, forward strand.
AACATAAAGTAAATTGGACCGATTCTGAAAATGTAACAATTTGGTTAGTTGTGCATTATTGAATGAAATCAGTCGCAGCTTAACTTTACCTGCTAATAATGATTTATGGTAATTCGTGATGTGGCATAGTAAGAAAAGGTGGTTTCTGGGTTATTTGTCTCTTAATACGCTGACATAACCAACATAATCACCTTTAATTTGCTGTATGAATTTAAATAAAGATTAATTCTAAGCTGCTGCTGGCTGACCATATTTACGACGGAATTTCTCAACTCTACCTGCAGTATCTACAATTTTTTGTTTGCCGGTATAAAAAGGATGGCAAACTGAACATACTTCAATATTTAAAGATTTGCCTAAAGTAGAACCTGTCTTGAAAATGTTGCCACAACCACATGTTACGGTTATTTCTTGATAGTCTGGATGAATCTCTGCTTTCATAATATTTCCTTAATTACTAATGCTAAAACTTGTGTGTCACAAAAGCCAGACATTATCCTTTAATGTGTGGAACCGCGCAACTCTACCAATGACATAACTTGCTGAAGTGGCACATTAGAGGGTTTTATAATCAAGCATACTTTAACTGCAGACGAAACAATCTGGTTAGGAGCGTGCATAGCATAAACTAGGCAACTAGCTTTGTATTTAAGCCCATCTTCTGCGTTATGTAAACAGTTACATAGCCGTGCTATGCGCCTGTTTACACGCCTTGAATATGAACATAAATCCTGCGCTAGTTGCCTAATTTAGGCTATGCACGCTCCTTACTTGAAATTTCTTACTGTTCCCCCATGTTTCCATCTACAACGACTTAATCATCTTAGGGAAAAAATCCATGCGTTTCGATAAATTAACTACAAAATTTCAGCAGGCATTGGCAGATGCGCAGAGTATTGCCGTTGGTCAGGATAATCCATCTATTGAACCACAGCATTTACTGTTGGCATTGTTGCAGCAAGATGATGGTAGTACCGCTTCACTGTTGCAGCGTTCTGGTGCAAATGTTGTACCTTTACGAGATGCTTTAAAGCAGGTAATAGAGCGTTTAGCAAAAGTTGAAACTACTAGCGGTGAAATTGGTATTTCACGAGACCTTAATAATCTATTTAACTTGGTTGACAAGGAGGCGCAAAAACGTGGTGATCAGTTTATTGCATCTGAAATGTTTCTTTTGGCGGCACTTGATGACAAAGGTGAAACCGGTCGCTTATTAAAACAATATGGTGCGAGCCGATCTGCCTTAGAACAGGCTATTAATGCTGTGCGAGGCGATGGTAATGTTGGCTCTGCGGAAGATGAAGGTAGCCGTGAATCATTAAAGAAATACACCCTGGATTTGACTGAGTATGCCCGTATGGGAAAACTTGATCCAGTGATTGGGCGTGATGATGAAATTCGTCGTTCAATACAAGTCTTGCAGCGCCGTACTAAAAATAATCCAGTATTAATTGGTGAACCAGGAGTTGGCAAGACTGCCATTGTGGAAGGTTTGGCGCAACGTATTATCAATAATGAAGTTCCAGAAAACCTTAAAAATAAACGTGTGCTGTCACTTGACATGGCTGCTTTATTAGCAGGTGCTAAATATAGAGGTGAATTTGAAGAACGTTTGAAATCAGTATTAAAAGAATTGTCGCAAGATGAAGGTAATACGATTTTATTTATTGATGAGCTACATACCATGGTCGGTGCTGGCAAAGCTGAGGGTGCCATGGATGCAGGTAATATGTTGAAGCCAGCATTAGCGCGTGGTGAATTACATTGTGTAGGTGCTACGACACTGGATGAATATCGTAAATATATTGAAAAAGATGCTGCTCTAGAGCGACGTTTTCAGAAAGTTCTGGTTGCTGAGCCTAGTGTAGAAGCAACAATTGCTATCTTGCGTGGTTTGCGGGAAAGATATGAACTTCATCATGGGGTGGACATTACTGATCCAGCGATTGTTGCAGCTGCTGAATTATCAAATCGATATATTACCGATAGATTTTTACCAGATAAAGCAATTGATCTTATTGATGAAGCGGCGGCTAGAATTCGTATGGAAATTGACTCTAAACCAGAGGTGATGGATAAATTAGATCGTCGTTTGATACAAATAAAGATTGAACGTGAGGCAGTTAAAAAAGAAAAAGATGATGCATCTAAACAACGTTTACGTTTACTTGAAGATGAAATAGAGCAGCTAGAGCGTGAATATGCTGACTTGGAAGAGATTTGGAAAGCAGAAAAATCTCAAGTACAAGGTTCGCAGAAAATTAAAGAAGAAATGGAGAAAGTAAGGCTAGAAATAGAAGCCGCTATGCGTAAAGGAGACTTGCAGAAAGTATCTGAATTACAGTATGGACGTATTCCACAATTAGAAGCGCAATTACAATCACAGCTTAATGATCAAGATCAGCAAATATCATTACAGAAAGTAACAGCTAAACCAAAATTGATGCGCACCCAAGTTGGTACTGAAGAAATTGCTGAAGTTGTTTCTCGTGCAACTGGAATTCCTGTATCTAAAATGATGCAAGGTGAGCGTGAAAAATTATTGTTAATGGAGAAAAAACTGCATCAGCGTGTTATTGGGCAAGATGAAGCGGTACGTTTGGTGTCAGATGCGATTCGGCGTTCACGCGCGGGACTTTCTGATCCTAACAGGCCTTATGGTTCGTTCTTGTTTTTAGGACCAACAGGTGTCGGTAAGACTGAATTATGTAAAGCCTTAGCTGGATTTTTGTTTGATTCAGAAGAGCATCTAGTGCGGATTGATATGTCAGAATTTATGGAAAAACATTCTGTAGCACGCTTGATTGGTGCGCCTCCTGGTTATGTAGGCTATGAAGAAGGTGGTTATTTGACTGAGATTGTACGACGCAAGCCTTATTCAGTAATCTTGTTGGATGAAGTAGAAAAAGCACATCAAGATGTGTTTAACGTGTTGTTGCAAGTGCTTGATGATGGACGTATGACCGATGGCCAAGGACGCACTGTAGATTTCAAAAATACCGTGATTGTGATGACCTCAAACCTTGGCTCACAAATGATTCAGGAAATGTCTGGTGCAAATTATCAGGTGATCAAAACTGCCGTCATGGGTGAAGTTAAAACTCACTTCCGTCCTGAATTTATTAATCGGATTGATGAATTAGTGGTGTTTCATGCTTTGGGTGAGAAACATATTCAGTCAATTGCAAAAATACAGCTGCAATACTTACAAGCTAGACTAATGAAGATGGAAATTAATTTGCAAGTATCTGAAGCCGCTTTATCTGAACTTGCACAAGCAGGATTTGACCCTGTTTTTGGTGCACGCCCATTAAAACGTGCGATTCAATCACAACTTGAGAACCCACTGGCCAAGCATATTTTGGAAGGAAAATTTGCAGCTAAAGACACCATAGAAGTAGGTTATGATAACGGGGTAATGGTGTTCTCAAAGAAGTAATTGTTTGTAATTAAAGTATTTTTTATTTTAGATCTAGAATGATTAGGTTAATTAAATTTACAGGTTTAATAATGAATATCCTTCATGTTGATTGAAAAGTAGTTTACACTTTTGATGTCCAAAGAAGTCATAGGTAGGGGACATTCCATGCATCATTTATAACGTTGGTGTGTAAAACTCCCTCTACCTTTAAAAAAATGTAAACCGAATAATGAAGGATGTCTAATAATGAACATAAACAGTGTGAGAATTACGCAGCAAAAGATAACCTTTTCAATTTTGTTTTTGATATTTATATTTCCCTGCACTATTTCAAAAGCAGATGGCTTATTTTCAGTTCAAGGTAACACTTTATCTGTTCCTTTCTTGAACTTTCAAGGGCAAAATTATCTTGCTGAGTTTTCTGTGTTAAGTTTAAATCAACTACAGCTAAATTCAGCAGTACCTAGAGATGGTCAAGCTGTTTACGGTGACGGTACACAAGTTGATGCAAGTCTGAATTTCACTATGCAGCGTATTAGTTCTGATGGGCAATTATATAATGCAGCAGTTACCCATCAACATGATAATATTTTTTCAATCGACACAATTTCGTTAGTTGATGAAACTGTATCGGCAAGAGGAGAACTAGTTGAATCAACGCTGGTGAATGAGGTGAGTCAGTCTCAATTTGATTTGTTGGTTAGCCTTCATAATATTCAAAAAGGTACCAATATAGACGTAAAAGCAATCAATGATGTCCAGGTTTATTCTGTTATCTATGAAACCATTGATCCTGCTGGTTCTTTAATTCAGGCTTCGGCCTTAATTGCTTTACCGACAGATACGCAGAAAACCTACCCACTTCTTGCTTATCAACATGGCACTGAAGTATCAAGAGCAGATGCTCCTAGTCAGAATATCAATGACCTTCCTACCCTAGGTTTTGCAGCCAGTGGTTATGTTGTTGTCTCAGCTGATTTTATTGGTCTGGGTGAGTCTGCTTTATTACATCCCTATGTGCATGCTCATTCATTAGCAGCAGCGGTTATTGATGCTTTACGCTCAGCTAGGATACTTGTCGCTGAAAAAGGAATTAGTTTAAATAATCAATTGTTTCTAGTTGGTTATTCAGAAGGTGGCTATGCAACGATGGCGGCTCATAGAGAAATACAAAGGAATTATAGTCAAGAATTTACGGTAACAGCTTCCGCACCGATGGCTGGCCCATATGATTTATCTGGCACTATGTTAGATCAGTTCTTAGGTGATGCACCGCTACCGAGTCCTTTTTATATTCCTTATATCTTATTGTCCTACAACCAAGTTTATGGTTTTACCGATAATTTAAGTGATTTCTTTCAATCACCTTATGATCAGACGATTAGTTCACTTTATGATGGTAATCATTCAGGTTCTGAAATTGATGATGTGATTCCTGAAAAAAGACAATTGTATACACAGGCTTTATTTGATGAACTAGGAAGTGAGCAAAATTCAAGGTTGAAAGTTGCATTGCTGGAAAATGATATTTTTCGTTGGGCACCAGATGCTCCGATGTTTTTATTCCATTGTATTGAAGATGACAAAGTGCCATATCAAAATACCCAAGTTGCATTTGATCATTTCCAATCAATCGATGCAACACAGGTGCAATTATTCGCGATAGATGACCCAGTATTAAATCAAGCTGGTGCACATAATGAATGCGCGATACCTTTATTGCTAAATGGAAAATCTTTGTTTGATTCAATGCTTCAGTAACAACTGGAAGCTGGGCTTTAGGGACAAGGAAATAATAATTCATCCAATTTAGACTTGCCCTTTTACTCTGATTTTTCGTTGTCACTCAGGTTACATAGAATGACTATGCGCCCTGCGGACCGCCTCAAATCAGAGCAAAATGACTTCGCCTAAATTGGATGAATTATTATTTCCTTGTCCCTTAGCCCAGCTAGCCATAACGCTTATGCCTTCCCATAACCACCGCCACCTGGTGTTTTGATTACAAACACATCGCCTTCCTCAAGTTGCACACTAGCAGTGGAACCAAGTTCTTCAATAGTTCCATCCTTACGTTCTATTTGATTTCTGCCAAGCATGCCACTTTCACCGCCGTTAAGTCCAAATGGCGCAACCAGCCGGTGATTTGAAAGGATAGACGCACTCATCTTTTGATTAAATCGAATTCTTCTGATTACACCATTACCGCCTTGATAATAACCGTTACCACCGGAACCGTTACGGATGGAAAAACTTTCAACCAAAACCGGAAAGCGTGATTCAAGAACTTCTGGATCAGTCATACGTGAATTAGTCATATGCGTATGCACCGCACTTTGTCCATCAAAATCAGGGCCTGCACCAGCACCGCCACAGACTGTTTCGTAATATTGGTATTGCCTATTACCAAAGGTGAAATTGTTCATTGTGCCTTGTGCGGCTGCCATCACACCAAGTGCGCCATATAGTGCATCGGTTACACATTGGCTGGTTTCTACATTACCGGCCACAACTGCAGCTGGGTAAGCTGGGTTCAGCATGCAGCCTTCAGGAACGATGATTTCGATAGGTTTCAGGCAGCCTGCGTTTAGTGGTATTTCATCATCAACTAGCGTACGAAAGACATATAATACAGCTGCTCTGCATACCGGTAGCGGGGCATTAAAGTTGTTGGGGCGCTGGGGTGAAGTACCGCTAAAATCAACCACTGCTTGGCGCATTTTTTTGTTGATACGGATGGCGACTTTGATTTCTGAACCATCATCCATGGCGTAACAAAACTCTCCATCAGAGAGTACATCTAGCACACGACGTACAGTTTCTTCGGCGTTATCCTGTACATGTCCCATATAAGCTTTGACTACATCAAGGCTAAAGTGATCGACCATACGTTGCAGCTCATGCACACCTTTTTCATTGGCGGCAATTTGGGCGCGGATGTCGGCTATATTCTGGTCTGGATTACGTGCTGGGTATTTGCAATTAAGCAATAATTGGCGGATTTTTGTTTCTAGCAGTTGGTTGTTACGCACGATCTGAATATTGGCAAATAATACCCCTTCCTCATCAATCGTGGTGCTATTTGCTGGCATAGAGCCTGGCGTAATGCCGCCAAGGTCAGCATGGTGGCCACGCGAAGCCACATAAAAAATAACTTTCCCAGTTGGTTGATCGAACACCGGGCTGACCACGGTAACATCCGGCAAGTGGGTGCCGCCGTTATAAGGTGCGTTGATTGCAAATACATCACCTGGTTGCATTTTATGGTGGCCATCTATCACCGCTTTTACACTTTCCCCCATGCTACCAAGATGCACTGGCATATGTGGTGCATTGGCAACCAAGTTACCAGCCTGGTCAAATACTGCACATGAAAAATCAAATCGTTCTTTTATATTTACCGAAGAAGCTGTATTCGCCAGGGTTGCACCCATTTGCTCAGCGATAGACATAAATAAATTATTGAATACTTCCAGCATAATAGGATCAGCGTTAGTGCCGATGCTTTGCTGCTTAGGGCGGGGTTTATAACGTGTTAGTACCAAGTTTCTTGTTGCACTGAGTGCGGCTTGCCAGTCTGGCTCAACCACAATGGTTGCATTGCTGTCGTAAATGATCGCTGGTCCTTTAATCAAATCACCAGGAACCAAGGTTGTAATATTATGTACGGGTGTTGGATAGTTTTCCCCGTTGCTGGTCATGTAAATATTGCTGATCTGTGTTGATTCAGTGGATTCGACTGTTTTTATATTGGCAGTGGTTGCTGCCATACTTCCGGTCTCTCCAATGGCTTCCACTGATACAGCTTCGATAATAAGCGGGTGTCCAGGCTGGATGAAGCCAAAACGGCGTTGGTGGATATGCTCAAAATTAGTTTTTAAAAGATCTAACTGCGTATATTCAAGTAGTAAAAAGGTATCTGTCCCTTGATAGCGCAAGTGAATGTTTTTGATGATTGTTATACTGGAAATGCCTTGCTCAACAACTTCTTTTGCCGCTTCTTTAGCAAGTTTATCCAAGATATCGCCTGCGGCTAACAATGCTTTCTCATCAAGTAATGCTTCAATTTCATGCGTTCTAATAGCATTGATATCCGCAAGTCCCATGCCATAAGCAGAAAGCACACTTGCCAATGGATGAATCAATACTGTTTCCATCCCCAGTGCATCTGCCACTAGACAAGCATGTTGACCAGCAGCACCACCGAAGCAGTTAAGAGTATATTTGGTAACATCATGTCCTTTTTCGACTGAGATTTTTTTAATGGCATTAGCCATATTTTCAACCGCAATTTGCAAGAACCCTTCCGCTACCTTTGTTGGTGTAAAGCTTTTATTGGTGGCTGCTTCAATCTGATGGGCTAATTGTTGGAAATGTTTTTTAACGATGATGTCATCTAGTGGCAAGTCGGCATTAGGCCCGAAAATATTAGGAAAAAGGCTAGGTTGAATTTTTCCCAGCATAATATTGCAGTCAGTTACCGTAAGTGGTCCATTGCGGCGATAACAAGCAGGGCCAGGATTTGCACCAGCACTGTCAGGTCCGACACGCAAACGGCTGCCATCAAAATGCAAGATAGAACCGCCGCCAGCCGCAATCGTGTGGATGTACAGCATTGGTGTGCAGATTCTTACCCCGGCGACATTAGTGTTAAAAGTGCGTTCAAATACCCCATTGTAGTGACTAACATCGGTTGATGTGCCGCCCATATCAAAGCCGATAACTTTATCGAAACCAGCTTGAATTGCTGTTTTAACCATCCCAACCACGCCACCAGCCGGGCCGGAAAGAATGCTGTCTTTACCTTGGAACTTGCTCGCATTTGTCAGGCCACCACTAGAACGCATAAACATTAACTGTGTATTGCCAGCTGCAGCAACAATCTTGTCAATATAATGTTTAAGAATAGGGGACAGATAGGCATCCATCACGGTGGTATCGCCACGTAATATTAACTTCATTAAAGCGCTGGTTTGGTGACTTAATGAAATTTGTGTAAAACCGATTTGTTGCGCTATTTTAGCTGCTAAAAGTTCATGACCATGAAAGCGGTAGCCATATAAAAATACAATTGCGATAGACCGGATACCTTGTTCAAAAATACGCTTAAGCGCAGTTTCTAATGCAGCCTTGTCTAGTTTTTTCAGTACCTCTCCATTAGCTCTGACTCGTTCATTGGCTTCTATAACTGTTTCATAGAGCATATCCGGCAGCAGGATATTCCTATCAAATAGACGCGGGCGGTTTTGGTAACCAATGCGCAGTGCATCACCAAAACCTTCTGTGATGACGAGCGCAACACGTTCTCCTTTACGCTCAAGTAGAGCATTGGTGGCAATCGTAGTGCCCATTTTTACATGTTCGAGTAGATTGCCTGGGATAGGGTCAGATGAAGCAACTCCTAAAATTCGACGAATTCCTTCCAGCGCCGCATCAGGGTATTGTTCTGGGTTTTCTGACAGAAGTTTAAGGGTAACGATTGTTCCTGCAGGAGAAAGTGCAGCGATGTCAGTAAATGTGCCGCCACGGTCGATCCATAATTGCCACTTGTTATCTTGCATCTATTTGTTCCTTGTGGTAATGGTCTATTAGGGGACGAGGAAATAATAATTTGTCCAATTTAGGCGAAGTCATTTTGCTCTGATTTGAGGCGGTCCGCAGGGCGCATAGTCATTCTATGTAACAGGAGGAACAACGAAAAATTAGAGTAAAAGGGCAAGTCTAAATGGATGAATTGTTATTTCCTCGTCCCTAGGTGAAAGGTGAAGTTTGATTGGTGATGTGATTAACTTTATCAGCAATATTGATTGGTTGTAACAAAATTGGGTAGTCCTGCACATGTAGTGGTTTTTGCAAATGTCAATACGAATTAAGGTATGAAACTTATAGTTTATTCTTGTTGTGGTCCCCCAAAACCCACTACATGTGCAGGACTACCCAAAATTGAAGAAAGGAGTTTGATAACATGAGAAAACTTGTACTAATGGCTATCAGCTTGCTAGTTTTTGCTGGCCCTGTATCAGCCGATGATCTTGATGTGCTCAGAATGAGTGAAGTCAAGCGTAATCAATTATTCAGTTTTTTGGAGAATAACCATTGTACTTGTGGCTGTGATATGACACTTGAAACATGTCTACGAGACGATCCAGAATGCCCTGTATCACCTAAAATTGCTCTTTCGGCGATTCAGCAACTTATGGCTGGAGGTGAAGAGCAATCAATTCAGGGAAATTCAGGCTCAGGTAGTGGCGGTTCAACTTACATTAATAGCACTCAAACTGGCTCTGTGGTTAGTGGTTCTATTAATGGGCAAGAGTGTACCTATGTGACAGCTGGTGGAATGACTTTTAAAGATTGCGAGTAGTGCAGGGTGCAATAACCAAAATGATATTGTGTGAACCTTGGTGTAATGCCCTGTGGTTATTGGCTAGTCCATAAGCTCTTACGCTTTATGTAATAACCTGTTTACAGGTGCTATAATTGGTAGCTGTAAACATTTAATTGTTGAGGTGTACATCATGCAAACTAAGTTCTCTGAAGACATAATTCCCCTTAAAGATTTGAAGGTTAACCCAGGAAAAGTTGTGAATCACGCTAAAGATACCCATCGTCCCGTGTTGATCACAAGCCGGGGGAGGGGTGTAGCTGTGATGCAAGGTCTTGAGGAATATGAGAAAAATGAAGAAGATCGAGAGTTTATGAAAGCTGTCGCCACAGGCTTGATGGAAATTCGTGAAGGAGAAGAATTAGATTTGGATGAAGTCAGGGAAAAATTAGGTACTGAATAGGTGAGAATATATGTATCTAACTCAGCATACAGTGATTTTGCAGCAATCAAAGAATTCTACGGGGGAATAGGTGTTCCTCATATTGGAAAACAATTTATTTCAGCCATTATCAAGCATGTTCAAACATTAGCAGATAATCCAGATATTGGGCGTGTAGTTCCAGAATTTGGAGAAGAACGAATTAGAGAGCTAATTCATTCACCATTCCGAGTTGTTTACTTACGTGAACCAAATTCAATTCACGTCATTCGGGTGTGGCGTAGTGAACGGTTATTAAAATTGCCAGAAAACTAAACATAACGATGTTACAGCTTGATTATTATTTAATCTCAGCAGTAGGGCGTAATAACCAGAGGGCATTACGCCACTCCATCTCATGACAAAAAAAGATCTTTTAAAATTTCAAATTAAACTTCAGTGTAATGCTGCCATGTGGTTATTGCACGCTACCGAGCCAAATAGTTAGCTTAAGGGACGAGGAAATAATAATTCATCCATTTAGACTTGTCCTTTTACTCTGATTTTTCGTTGGCCCTCCGGTTACATAGAATGACTATGCGTCCTGCGGACCGCCTCAAATCAGAGCAAAATGACTTCGCCTAAATTGGACAACTTATTATTTCCTCGTCCCTAACGTTAAATACTAGAATAATCATGAAAATAGATATTGTAACTGGTGATTTACTTGATCAAGATGTAGAGGTAATCGTAAATGCATGGAATAGAAATATCATTCCATGGTGGTTGCTTCTTCCGCAAGGAGTATCTGGCGCAATTAAAAAACGTGCAGGGTATGAGCCATTCATAGAACTTGGCAAAAAAGGTGCAATTCCTTCAGGAGGAGCTGTGATAACTAATTCAGGTAACTTGCCGTTTAAAGCCATTATTCATGTTGCTGGAATTAATATATTTTGGGTTTCATCATACCAATCAATAACTGAATCAGTTCGAAATGCTATGGGAATCGTAATTGAGAAACACTATAAATCAGTAGCATTTCCTTTGATTGGTGCAGGGACAGGTGGTAAAAAACAGGATAAAGTGCTTAATTGGATGCAAGATACACTGTTGTCAATTGAATTTGATGGTACGGTAAAGATTGTGTTATTTGAGAAGGCTATTGCCTGATAACACTTTTCCTTGAAATTTGGCATAGCCAAACGTCCATAGGGTCAGGTCTAGCACACATGTTTTTTGCTAGATCTGGCCCCGTGTTATTGTTACTATTGTGAAAATTGTAATCTAATGTGAGGATTGATTTAATTGCGAGATCTTTTTTTGTAATTCTGCTGCATCTTGTAAACGTTGCTCGTTGGTTAATAAGTGTAATAATTGCTTGTGCTGTTCAATGCAAAAAGGCTTTAACGCGCATATTTTATATTTTATAGTGATAGCTTTGCTAAATTGTTCTTGCTTCATATACAGAGAATATAACATCTCATAACCAAACGTCCAAAATGGATAAACTTGAATACCGTCAAGTATAATCTGTTCTGCCTTCTTATATTTTCTTGCGTAAATTAGATTGTCTGCATAAATATAGTGGTTTGAGGCATTGTACGGGTTATGTTTAATAAGTATCAGGCAGAACGTATTCATATCTCTGTAATTTTCTTTGCTACTTATTTTAATGAAATTGGTGATGTTGGAAATAATCTCATCAGTGTAATTTTGTTTTATTTCACTAGTTATTTTATTGAAAATTTTGATCGCTATTAGAAAATTATTTTTATGTGCGTGAGCTAAACCAAGATAAGATAATATTAAATAATTATTATTATTTAATATTAAAGCTTTATTAGAATGATAAATAACCGCGTCAAGATCTCCTAAAGATAAGTAACATTCAACAAGTTTTTGGTGAATGTTTAATATACTTTTATTATCAGTGCAGTTTTTTAAAGCTTGATGGTAAATATCAATAGCATTCTGAGAGCCTCTTGCAAGTCTAACTATTTTAGCTAATTTAGTTAAAACTTCACTCGAATTATCCTTATGAAAATGCAGGTGTCGATGATAATTCTGAATGGCTAAGGTTAGATTTCCTCTATCTGCAATTTTATTAATACTTTCTAAATTAAGGGTTGGTGAATCATAGGTATCTATTTTTGTTGTTACCTCAATAGTATAATTAAAATCAAACCAAGATCCGAAATTATCAATCATTGTAAATACTAATGAAACTTTAGCTGATTCTTTTAGCTTGTCGATTTTATACAGAAAACTATGCTTCTGACCAGGATTTATTGCGCAATTAATAGTTACTTTATTTTCGGAATATGAAATAACTCTTCCTAGATTTGATAGCCAGTTATAGGTTATGCACACTTGTCCAGCAGGCCATAAATACTCACTGCAATTAGTTACGGTAAGATCAAAAATAAAGTTATCAAAGCTTTTCTCGCGTAGTTCAACCTGTATATCACATTGCTTAGCAATGTCTGGTAATGGTTTCATTTCATTACCTTCCAATTGTTGTTGTATGCGAGCTTCGATACGTTCTGCAATTATCATTGCAGTCATAGGAAATAATTCTGAATAATGTTTGGACTGGATGATATCCAGTGTCCATCCAAATGGATAATATTTTTTTAGAATATCCGAATTCTCAAGTCTTGATAGTTCTTCAATTACGCTAGTGGAATTGAATGGCATAAAGGCAATGTTTCCCGTATAGACATTGGGTAAGCCTTGGTCAATCATAATCAATAAAGGTACAGATTTTTCTTGTGCCAAAAGCCGTGTTGCTATTTCAAAAGCCAATAAAGCACCTGAACAATAACCGCCTAATAAATAAGGTCCAGATGGATTTATTTTAAGTATTTTTTCAACATAATAATCTGCTAATGCCGTAAAATTATTTTCATTTGATTTAATGAGATTAAAACCTGATGTTAAATCATAAAGTGGCCTGTTTTTAATGTGTGCGGCAAGGTAATTTCCTGTATAAACAAAGTATAAGGGGATTCCCGGTAAATGCTCGTTATAAGGAAATATTAATGGGTATTTAGGGTGTTGATTTTGTTCTTTTCCATGAGAGTAAGTTAGTAGACGCTTAAAGTCGCTATTGGTCAAACCTACGGGAGAGTTTTGTGCCTTCGATAGACCTGATATAGATCGCAAATGATCAGTTTGTTTCTTTATAGTATGACCCTGCAACAGGGTGGTTTCTGAAAATGAAATGCCCAGGCTTTTCTCTATTAAGAAAGTCAATTGGATGAATAAGAAAGAGTCTCCACCTAGATCAAAAAAAGAGTCATTTTCTTTTATTTCTGTATTGGTAGGCAAAAGTTCTGCCCAAAGGGCTGTCAGTGTCTGTTGAATTTGATTTGTTGTTAGGGTAGTTATTGACTTAGTGTGTTTATTATTAATATACGATTTAAAGTGTTCTGCCATTTTATTGCGCTGGATCTTACCTGAAGAGCCTTTTGGTAGGTTTTTTACCACAATAATTTGACTTGGAATCTTTTGTGACGATAGTTTGTTTTTTATAAATTGTTGAACGTTGTCAGGTGTTATTGTTTTGTCATTAGTTACTATTGCTGCAACTATGTCTTTTCCAAGTAGATTATTATTAACTGGAAAGGTAACAGCTTCGGTGATATTTGGGTGCGATAATAATTCTTGGTCTATTTCTGCAGGTGATATTTTTTCCCCGCCACGATTAATCATCTCGTTAACACGTCCGGTGATAAATAAATAATTATCTGTATCTAAGTATCCAATATCACCGGTTCTGAATCCATACTTGCAAAATGCAGTTTTATTTAACTCGTTATTTTCAAGGTAAGCTGTAAGTATCCAAGGGCTTTTTACCACGATTTCTCCCAATGAGTTCAACATAACTGGTGAATCATTTTGATCTACAACGGTTATTTGGACGTTAGGAAGTGCAATCCCAACAGATTCATACTTTCTGATATTCGGAGGTAATGGGTTGCTACAGATACCTAACGTTTCACTCATACCATAGGTGTCGATTACTGGAGCATTAAATAAGCTCTCAAGAGTCTCTGTTAATTTTCTTGATATTGCAGAAGATCCTGTAATGATTCCTCTTAGGGATCCATTGGAGACAAAGTTTTTTGCTGTCGCTTGGGATGCTATTTGTTGATACTGTGTAGGTAATGCCGTATAAAACGTCGGATTAAACTCTTCAAGATATTTGATTGAAAGTAATGATTGTTCTTTGGATGGGCAAACACAGCTCCCGCCAGCAATAACGGGAACACAAACGCCGTTCAATCCATGTAAATGATGGAGATATGCCAAATTTAAATATCTATCATTAAAAGTTATAAACCTGATCTTTGTCGCTGCTACTAAGTAGCTGCAGTAATGACCTTGTTTAATAGGGATAATTTTAGGTGTTGATGTTGATCCAGAAGTTAGCAAGATCATGGCTAAATCTTGTGAACTTACATAATTTGATAAAAAATCACTTCTTAATACCCCCCCCTTTAAAATAAAATTCCCTGCTCCATTTTCATCATCAGATATAAGCTCAATAATAGGTACGTCAAAAATATTACCGATAACTTCAATTTTCTGAAGTAAACTATTTGTTGTGATAATTGCTTGGAGTTTTGTTAATGGAATTAATTGTTTTAACTCAATATCAGTAGCTGTAGAGCTTAGTGGGATAACCGTGCAGGTAGAAGAAATGCTTAGAAAAGCTGCTGCAGCTTCAACCGTATTAGGTAATATTAAGGCGATTCGTGAAGTGCTGCCGAATCCCTGTTGATTTAAATAACGATGAGTGGATTCAATTAATGCTATTAATTGAATAAATGATAATGGTTTTTTATCTGGTGCCAATAAACAAGGTGCATTAGGAATTTTCTGTGATATGTTTTTAATTAAATGTACCAGTGTGTTCGGTGTTGTTTTCATGCGGTGAATGTAGGAGGGTGGATTATTTCTTGAATGGATTTAATAGCAGCTTGATTAAACTTTGATCCTGTCTATCTCGTTCATTGTCTAACCCTAATAGGAAATCACTTGACTTTGCTGAAGGGTGTTTCTGATAACTTTTAAATAATTTATCCCAAATAGAAAAAATCTCACCATAATTACTGTCGGTATAATTCTGCGTTGCCAAATGGTGAACGGTATGTATTTTTGGTGTTATAAAAATAAATCCCAGCACTTTTTCTAGTTGAGGATTAATTTTGATATTAGAATGTGTGAAAAATGAGAACAATTGGCTACATAAAATACAGTATAGAAATACTTCAACAGGTATTCCTAATAATACAAACAAGGTGGTATTAACCAAGCTGGTTATTATAGATATAATGGGGTGTTGCCTAACCGAAGTGCTAATATCTAGCTCTAAATCTGAATGATGTACGCGATGAAATCGCCAAAATAAGCTGAATTTATGAAACAACCGATGTTCCCAGTAAACAATGAAATCGTACCCTAGTAGTACAATCAGTACTGTTGCGATTAAGCTATTTTGAAATAAATATTCTTGTGATGATAGGTCGTAACCAGTTGTACTAACGAAATTTATGGCAGATATAGGGATAATCAGAGCTAATGCATAACGGTTGATAAATAGAAGAGAAAAATTACTTACCCAGCGCTTAATGGTAAGGTATCGTCGCCTTTTGGTAATAAGTTCTTCGAGAAAAGCAAAAAAAAACAGAGGTAACCAAAAAAGTAACTCGATATTTAGCATAAAGTACTTATAAATATTTAAATGTAGATTAAGAGTCGATGCGCAATTAATTCCAGAAAAACGTAAACTATAGGTCAGTTGTATGAACGTACCTTGCTCGCAGATTCGATCCCGGTTTTTTTAATTCACCTAAATACTGTTCCAGTAGGCTGTCATGTAGCGCAGATATACTGCGGAAAAGATAGCTTCGGTCAGATTTCCCCATAATTTTTGCTAAATATGTCCAATATTAGCCTCAAATCATAAGAAATTATGACTCTAATGTGAACTAAAAAAGCCCATTGATAGTTACCATTAACCTAAATCTGCATGCTAGCCGTTAGTTTTTCAAGTTATCAATAGGGCTTGTTAAGTTTACCTTTTTTTGTTTCGCCACTTGACAGCAAACAATAAAATAAAACAAGCAATAACAATTAAAAAAGAATCTGTACTTACATGCTCATTTTTATAAAATATTGGGGTTATAGCCCCTCCACTAGCAAATGCGTTGTTACTTATTAGAAATATAGTGCCCATTATATATACCATAAAATATTTCATACATTGACCTCTTGTCTTTATTAGTTGGGATTTGAATCCTAAGGATCGAGAAGAGAATAACTTGCGAAACTCACTTTGCATTTATACTCATCTTCTGCGTTATGTAAACAGTTACATAGCCGTGCTATGCGCCTATTTACATGCCTTGAATATGAACACAAATCCTGCGTTAGTTTCGCAGGTTATTCTCTTCTCGATCCTTAGGGACGAGACAATAATAATTTATCCATTTAAGCGAAGTCATTTTGCTCTGATTTGAGGCGGCTCGTAGGGCGCATAGTTATTCTATGTAACTGGAGGGCCAACAAATAATCAGAGTAAAAGGACGAGTGTAAATGGATAAATTATAATTTCCTCGCCCCTTATTGTAACTTACAATACCTTCGCTAATTCGATAAAGCAGTAAAAGATATGAGTTTTATGATTTTTAATACATTGATTTTATTGTATAAGAATAGTAGTTTTGGCAAAAATTATCGAAAAAATAAATTGGCTAATATCATTGATATCTTGGAATTTAAAAAACTGGCGGCGTAATCGTATTCTTGAGCGTGAATCAATATCTGATTCAATTTGGCAGAAGGTGTTAAAGCAATTTAAGTTTCTTCATGTCCTGACTCATGAAGAAAAAATACGTTTACGCCAGTTTGTCATTTTGTTTCTTCATGATAAGCAGATAGTTGGCGCACATGATATGGAAATTACCGAGGAGATGCGTATTACGATTGCGGTGCAAGCTTGCATTTTGATTCTGGAGCTTGACGTGGCGCATTATGATGACTGGGTTGAGATTATCGTTTATCCAGGAAAGTTTATTCTGGATTACGACTATGCGGATGAATTTGGTGTTGTTCATCATGCACATAAAGTTGTTTCCGGTGAAGCTTGGTTGGCGGGTCCGGTAATTCTTTCATGGCTAGATGCTGCGGGCTTTGATTCAAGGCCCAGTGATAATGTGGTAATTCATGAGTTCGCTCACAAGTTGGATATGCGTCATCAAGGTGCCAACGGCTTTCCTATTTTACATGCCAATATGAATGCTCAAATTTGGTGTGATATTTTCAGTAAAGCGTATGCTGGTTTTTGTGCAAGGGTAAACAAAGGTAAGGAAAATACTATAGATTCCTACGCATCAAAAAGTCCTGCAGAGTTTTTTGCAGTATTTAGTGAAGTATTTTTTGAAACACCTTTGGTAGTTAAGCAAGATTTTCCTGCAATATACGAGCAGCTTGTGTTGTTTTATCGGCAGGATCCGGCTGGACGTTGGGGGAAGAGTAAGCTCAAAAACTGATATTTCATCAAACGTATTACATCGGGTTGCTAGATCTTGCAAGTAATCGTGAATATAACGTGTAACTTTTGGCTACCAACTTAAAGCGGGAGTGCGGCCGAGCAAGGTCGATAATTCCAGCGGGTGGAAATCCCGTTCCGGCAAGGCAGGTCAGCCACCGGATAGCAAGCATCGGGCAGGCGGAGGTAACTCCAAATGTTAAGCACGATGGGCGCAAGCCAATAGGC
>JAJFJL010000202.1 GCA_021774055.1 Nitrosomonas sp.
GTGTTAGGTATGAAAATGGCCGAGGGATAAGCAAGGATGAGGCAAAAGCGGTGGAGTGGTACCAGAAGGCGGCTGATCAAGGATATGCTAATGCACAATACAATCTTGGTATTATGTATGCAAATGGCCGAGGGATAAGCAAGAATGAAGAAAAAGCGATGGAGTGGTACCAAAAGGCGGCTGATCAAGGATATGCTGATGCACAGTTTAATCTTGGTGTTATGTATGCAAATGGCCGAGGGGTAAGTAAGAATGAAGCAAAAGCGGTGGAGTGGTACCAGAAGGCGGCTGATCAAGGATATGCTATTGCACAATACAGTCTTGGTGTTAGGTATGCAAATGGCCAAGGGATAAGCAAGGATGAAGCAAAAGCGGTGGAATGGTACCAGAAGGCGGCTGATCAAGGGTATGCTATTGCACAATACAGTCTTGGTGTTAGGTATGCAAATGGCCGAGGGGTAAGCAAGGATGAGGCAAAATCGGTGGAGTGGTACCAGAAGGCGGCTGATCAAGGATATGCTATTGCACAATACAGTCTTGGTGTTAGGTATGAAAATGGCCGAGGGATAAGCAAGGATGAGGCAAAAGCGGTGGAGTGGTACCAGAAGGCGGCTGATCAAGGATATGCTAATGCACAATTTAATCTTGGTATTATGTATGCAAATGGCCAAGGGATAAGCAAGGATGAAGCAAAAGCGGTGGAGTGGTACCAGAAGGCGGCTGATCAAGGACACAGCCGTGCGCAAGCTAACCTTCAATCTTTAAAATAAGCGAATGCATATGAAATAGTTCTATAGTCCGAAAAAACGGTGTCAGTCAGTATTATGCACATAACCTGCAAGTTGAAATGCCTGACACTGTTTGCTGCATCCACATGTTTTCCTGGTTATTTATGGTGCAAGGCACTAGCCGTTCAAATTATTTGAATAACATAATTTTAGGCAATGTATGAGGGTCTCATGAAATATTGAGAAAACCTTAATCTATAGGCTGCTGATTTATAAGTATCTGCAAATCTTATTTTCTTCTAAAGAAATAAGCGAACGGAGAGTATCAATCTAATTAAATGTTCGATAACCTGATTGATGATAAAAAACCCAAATAGTGATTATTTCGCTATAACTCATGCGATGAGTACGTTTAGTTTCTTTATTTGAAATAAGTTGTTTTTGCCATTCAGGTATAAAATATTGGCAGAAGTAGTCCATATCGCAGAATAATTGTGTTAAATTCATGGCAGGCAGGCTCTTTAGGAAAATTTAAGTATTACAACCTATATTTTCCTCTTATTTACAAGAGCCTGCTTGCTACTCTTATCCATAACTCAGGTTAACCTAAGTTATGGATAATAGCTTTTGATTTTAATCGGTATTTTCTATGCTATGAAGTCCTAAATCAGATTTCTATAAAACCTTTCATTTCATGCTGCGTCATTCCCGCATGTTTTTAGCGGGGAATCCACGCCGACTATAGATTCCTGCTAAAAACATGCAGGAATGACGTCGTATGGGAGCTTTTATGGAAATTTTACTGAGAACTTTATAACATATGAGAATATCTATTAGATGGAATTCGCGGCTCACGCTTGACAACTTCAGATTCGACCGGTGACGGCACAACATCTGACTCTGGTTCGTTCAACAAATCACTGATGCGCCGCCCCTTGGTATCAACGTGACTATCATCCATCTGATTACGCAACACCAATGAAAGTGAGCCAATACTTCGTGCAAGATCCAATGTCTCCGCCTCTTGCGGCGACACTTCCAAAGTAACAGCGGTCACTACCTTAGGTTGCGTATCGTCACGCCCAACATCCTGCGCGACAGCAAGTACCAGTATTTGCTCCAACACGATGCGCGAAAACGACTTACGCTCTTCATCACGCGCATTTACTAATATATCGACTTTGTTACCCGGCAAGGCGAAGCCAGCGACTTCGATCACATCATTAACACGCACCGTAATTGCCCGTTTACCCTCACCAATAACACCTGACAACCCACCAGAAGTACCCTCTGGTGCTAATTTAAACTCCAAAACCGGCTCATTTTTCACCAAATGCGACTTCAACATCCGACCTTCCAATAATGCAGAATCACTAAACGCACCACTGGGTTTACTAGCTCTTGGCCAAGTGACGCTTGTCAGCATAGATCCAGTAAGCCTAACACCAATATCTAAATCAGAAGCAGCCAATACAACATCCGAATAAGCCTGATCACCAAGCCATTTGCCAGTAACTACAACAGCGACTAATGAAAATAATAACGAAATAAAAATTATTACGAATGTTCTGGTATTTCTCATAGATAAACCCTTAAATCACTTTCATCTAATCTGGACAAACTAGAAGCTAGTGCCACCATAATTCCTATAAAATTTTAGCAATAATTCATGCGCTAACAACACCAGCAAGCAACATGTTCCCACTAAAAGAATACAGTAGTAACAAAATAAAAACATCCAGTCAAAATTTGCCGGAAATATTAAATGATACTGTCGTTTCGTTACAACAAATTGAAGGTCCGTAGATACTCTCTTAAAACGTAACCCAGCATTTACCTAAAATTTATAAAGCTAGATCGAGATGCTGGGTTACGTTATTTCGCTTTGCTCAATAAGCTAACCCAGCCTACAAGTTTATGCGTTGGTTTATGCCGTCACAGTCATCCTGGTAGGGTGCATTTCATGCACCATAGCCGTTTAATCTCAGCAAATATAACCAAGATTCAAATTGATATTAATGCTATGTGGTGCGTGAAACGCACCCTACTACGCGCTGTTACTTAAATCGATCAACAAGGGTTGGTTGTTGAATATTCAAAGAATATCGAGTATTTTTAAATGCGCCAATTTTAATCAGTGCACCTTTATTCACTAAATCTTGCAAATCACGGGTAGCGGTCGCACGCGATGTTCCGGTAATGCTAAGGTAGTTTTCTGCACTAAGACCACCTTTGAAACCTTCGAGTCCTTCGCGGAATATACGGGCGATAACTTTCTTTTGTCGTTCATTTAGTTGGCTTGTTACACTGTCATATAACTTGATTTTTTCGATCAAAAAATTAATCATAGCCAACGAATAGTTCTGTGCATTCAAAATAGTTTTAGCGAAATAAACCAACCAATAAGTAATTTCATTATTGTTATTATTACGTTTTAGTGCATCGTAATACGCTTTTCTATCCTTTTCGATGGTTTGTGACAATGCAATTAATGTCGGCTTTCCTAAGCAACCGGAAAGTGATTTCTCAGTGAGTGCGCGGCCTATACGTCCATTTCCGTCTTCAAAAGGATGGATGCAAACAAAATGCAAGTGTGTGATGCCAGTTCGGGTGAGTGCTGGAAGCGGCGTTTTGCCTTGCGGGGAGGTATTGTCAAACCAGGTCATAAAAGCGTTCATTTCCAGCTGGACAGTATTGGAAGGTGGCGCTGCAAAATGAATAGTAGGGTTATCCACGCGGCCAGAAATAACTTGCATCGGTTCATTATGAGTACGGTAACGCCAGATATCGTTTAGATCATATCTGCCATTAGTTAACATCCGGTGCCAGTTATAAAGTGTGGTATGCGACAGTGGCGTAGCAAAATTTTGATATAAGTCTGTCATCATATCCGCTATCCCACGTTCGGCAGGTTTGATACGACGGTTATCTGTATCCAATCCAAAATTATGCCGAATGGATGACTGCACGCTATCTCGATTAAGATATTCACCTTCAATCTCAGAAGTTTTGATAGCTTCCCCAGTTATCATATCGACAACCAGGTGCTTTTCATCTTCTGTGTTGAGGTGCTTAGCTGAACCAACTAGTATTCCAGATTGGTACAGAAATTGAGCCTCATAGTCCGCCAATGCCTTTTTATTCCAGCGAAAATATGGCCAGTCTTTTTGTTGCCAATTCCAAGTCATGAGTTATAAGTAGATTATTTATAACTCATATTATTAAGTTTTTTGAGTTATAAAGCTAGTCTTCTTTACCTCCATAGCCGATTCATTGGCATGGTGGCAAGAAAATTTACTTCGTTGTCTGTCATTATGGTCACCGTTGGGCAAATCACCTGGCACAGTGCCAAAATCATTGCAAATTTCAGATGGGGTGTGAATGGTTACAATATTTATTGCTGGTTTTTCATTCTGATATTTAAATCCTAGTACTGCAATCATTCCTGGCCTTTCTAACCAGATGATAACTTTCAGAGAAATACACAGTATAGTATGATGTTGCCATTTTTATATCCTACTTAGATCCTGCAAGTGATCGTGCATATAATGTGCAACAATCTGTTGTGCAGGGTGTGTATGATCACTTGTAGGATCTAGGTTTTATCTTATGCAATCTATTCTGAAGCACGCGCAGCGCATCGTAGTTAAAGTTGGTAGCAGTTTGGTTACAAATCAAGGCAAGGGGCTTGATCATACTGCGTTGGCAGCTTGGGCTGAGCAGATCTCCACGTTGAAACAAATGGGCAAGGATGTTGTGCTGGTTTCTTCTGGTTCAATTGCCGAAGGGATGCAACGTTTAAACTGGGAAAAACGTCCGACTGCATTATATGAATTACAAGCCGCCGCCGCCGTGGGGCAAATGGGCTTGGCGCAGGCTTACGCTTCTTGTTTTTGTCAACATGATTTGCAATCCGCTCAAGTGCTGCTAACGCATGGAGATTTGTCGGATCGTAAGCGCTATCTTAATGCTCGTTCTACATTATCAACTCTGCTGAAATTAAATGTTATTCCTATCATTAATGAAAATGATACGGTTGCTATCGAAGAAATTCGTTTTGGTGATAATGATACCTTAGCGGCGTTAGTGACTAACTTGACTGAAGCGGATGTGTTGGTGATTCTTACTGATCAAGCAGGGTTATTCACTAGTGATCCACGTCATGATAAGCAAGCGAAATTAATTGATGAAGTAGACGCCGGTAATCCAGAAATTGAAAAAATGGCCGGTGGTGTTGGCAGCAGTATTGGTCGTGGTGGTATGCAAAGCAAGGTGCTGGCAGCAAAACGAGCAGCGCGTAGTGGTGCGCATACGATTATTGCTTCTGGGCATGAACCATCGGTGTTGGTTCGTTTGGCTGAGGGGGAGGCAATCGGTACTCGTTTATTAGCAAAACTACCGGTATTGACTGCACGCAAACAATGGCTGGCTGATTACTTGCCAGTACATGGCACACTTACCTTAGATTCTGGTGCGGTTAAAGCGCTGACTATTGATGGTAAAAGTTTACTGTCGATTGGTGTTACAGATGTTAGTGGTGATTTTGAGCGGGGAGAAGTGGTGGTTTGTCTAGATATAGAAGGCGCAGAAATTGCACGTGGGTTGATTAATTATAGTGCGTTAGAGACTCGAAAAATCTTGCGTAAAACCAGTAATGAGATTGAAGCGATTTTAGGCTATGTCGATGAACCGGAATTAATGCATAGAAATAATTTGGTGTTGTTGTGAGTAGTCTAGTACCTTGTACGCTAAATAACCAGGGGAATCTGTGGCACAAATTGCCGATAACTGCGTTGAAGAAGCTTGACGTATACTTATTCTATGTAACCGGAGGACCAACGAAAAATCAGAGTAAAAGGGCAAGTCTAAATGGACAAATTATTATTTCCTCGTCCCTTGAGCTAATACTGTGATGGTTAGGCGTATTACCAGTTAATCCGCTTTGGATCAGTTTGTTCTAGAAACTCATTTGATAGATTAGAAAGCAATTTTTCATCCGCTAAGCCTTCACTACGAATCGCCAACAGTTGCAACTCTGCTTTTGATCGACTATGGCCGTCAAAAATTAACGCCATTCGTTTGTCTTTGTCTTGAACAGATCTATAGAGAAGCGTATAAGCCTCTTGTGATTTCCCTCGTCTTTCCTCTATGACACCTTTAAATTCTTCGAGTGCCTTATTACAGAATTGCTCAATTGCTTTCTCTTTTATTTCTTTAAAAACCTTCCAGTCTGACTCTTTCATATGATTTTTACCGTTAGAGATTTTTATTCTGCGTTTGTAAATTGCAAAAAATATAAACCCACAAAATACTTCGTAAACAGCCCGGTAGCACGCAAAAGTTGTCAGTTCCAACGTAATGCATGTTGATTATGTTAACCCCCAATAATGGGCTTCATAACGGCGAGTATGGCATCTTGTGTACTCATACCGTCACATCAGCTAATGTTCAACATCAGCGACAAAATGCGCGCGTAGGGAGAACTTTGTTCAACTGTATGCGCTTATTTAGGCACCTTGTTCTTGACAGAAATTATCACACTATAAAATCCTAAACTATGACCGTGCGAAGTATAGCGTCTCAAACTCGTATTTGAGATCCACTTTCTTTTTTCGCTAGATACATATTTTCATCAGCTTTTTTAATGAGTTTTTCGCCATTAATGTCCTCATCCAGACCTGTTTCTGCTATTCCCATACTAATAGAATAGTCTGGATATCTGTCAGCGAATTCTTGTATGATTTTCTCACAAATAACCCTAGCTCCAGCGGAGCCGCATTCGGGCAATATAATACAAAATTCGTCGCCACCATAGCGACATGGAACGTCGGTTTCCCTAACATTATTAAGTACAGCCTGACCTATGTTTTTTAGAACTTCATCTCCTTTTATGTGCCCGAAATTGTCATTTATTTGTTTGAACTTATCAACGTCAAAATAGACCAAAGACAACTTTACTTGGCGTCTTCTTGAAATTGAAATATCTCTTCTAAGAAACTCTTGCATGGCTCTTTGATTGTAAAGACTAGTTAGAGGGTCTCTTTGCGCTTGCTCTTCCAATTGATGAGTTCTTTCAGCAACTTTTTTTTCTAGGCTTTTAGCATATACTTCGGTTTTATTTTTGGCGTTTTCAATTTCTCCCACCAAACAGTCAATATAGGTATCAAAGACAAGTGTTGTGTCAAAATAAAGTAGTTTATCAAGAGCGTCTAAGGTCTGTTCTAATACTTCATTTTTCGTGATGATTCTTTTTAACGATTTTGTTATAACATCTTTTAAAGTTCTTACGGCTGAAAGGTAGAGCTTTGGTTCAACACCAATGCGTTTATGTACCATACCAATACGCAGTCTGTTGTTAACATATTCACTATCATAGTTTCCAGAAAACAGATCCATGACATATTTTCTCTGAGATGATCGTAAACGTCTTAATGTGTCTGCATCCCCAATTAGCAACGATATTTCGTCTATTTCAGTTTGTTTTTCATAAAATTCATTCACAATTATGTCAATGTTATCTTCAATTGTTATTTTGTGACTAGACAATAATTCTAATTCTTCTTTTGTAAGATCTAGTAGCTCCATTCGATGCAAGATTTCAACATCACTAATCTTCATTTGCTCAAGAAGAGTTTGCTCTGTACGTTTCAATTTCAGTCTCCTTTCCAACAGTTGCTACATTTCTGCGTGAAAACAATCTAAACCTAACTAAATCAACGCCTACCGTCATACCACATCGGTAGTTTCTTTTTGTCTTGTAATGCGCGGCGTGGGCTAAATAATAATTTGAAAAATTGCATCGTAACTTCTCGTCCAGAATAAAGCCACATTTTGCGTGATGATGTTACTAATGGGTGTTTATTTAGAACAGTAAATTTCAAGTTATGCTTGCGCCCCCATTTTTTTAGTAACTTAACTAAATCAATTTCGTCCGCAGCAAACATGTCTTGATTAAATCCGCCAACTTCATGGAATGCATCTGTACGACAAACTACCAGTGCTCCTGAAGCCCAGCGTAGGGTCATTGAAAGTCTATTCCACAGATATAAAATTACGCTGAAATACCAGTTTAAATTTGGCATATACATGGTGCTGCCGCAGCCTATGTGTTTTCCGGTTTTAATCATTTGTAAAATATCAGCCACCATTCCTGGGTTTAATAAGCTGTCGGCATCTACAAATAGTAACCAGTCGCCAGTTGCTACAGCCGCACCTGCATTACGTGCTCGTCCAATTTGATTTATTGGTTCAAAAACTACTTTTGCACCAGATTGTTTAGCAAGTTCTGCTGTTTTGTCAGTAGAATTATTATCAGCTACGATGATTTCTGAGGTGAAACCTGGTTGTTGATTGGCTGCTAGTGAATCATGGATAGAATCTAAACATTGTGTAATTAAGGCTTCTTCATTGAAAGCTGGGATAATGATTGAAAGATGCATAAGTGAATTCTTGATTGTCGATAAAAAAATGATTATCCAGTAAAAACATCTAGAGAAGAATAAAATCTTTTATCTGTTGAATTAATTAATCTGAGTTCGAAATAAGAGAAGGTAATGATTTGTCATTTTTTCGAGTGCAGAAATGACGGCGTATGGGAGATTTCATGGAAATCTGACCGAGGACTTTATAATACCTATTAAAATCAAAAGCTATTATTACGAATTCAGGTTAATTAGTATTTTAACCTATGCTAAACTTTTGCATAAAATCATATTGAGTTGAGATGACGCAACATAATTTAAAAGAAGGTCCTGAGGCTGAGTATCAGCTATTGATGCAGGAAGGTGAGTTAAAACCTGACCCAGAGCAAGCCAAGGTGGTTGCTAAGCTAGAACAGTTGTGCGCTCAATTGATTGATTACCCTGAAATTAAATTCCCAGCCAGGCCTTGGTGGTCAGTTAGTTTTGCTAAGTGGTTTGCCAAGAATAAGCCTCAACCAAAAGGAATCTATCTTTATGGTGGCGTGGGGCGTGGTAAGTCTATGTTGATGGATTTGTTTTTTTTTAGCGTGCCATTTACGTCAAAACGTCGGGTTCATTTTCATGAATTTATGCTGGATATTCATGCTCGTCTTAAAGTGCAGCATGATCTTTCGGTAAATAATGCACATAATAGCGATCCTATTCAGGCAGTGGCACAGCAAATAGCTAGTGAAAACACGTTGTTATGTTTTGATGAATTGCAGATTACAGATATTGCTGATGCGATGGTATTGGCTCGGTTGTTCAATCAGTTATTTGATTATGGGGTTATTGTGGTTGCAACATCAAATCGGCAACCAGATGATCTTTATAAGAATGGCTTAAATCGACAACGTTTTGTTCCTTTTATTGAGCGGCTAAAGGAAACTTTGCAAGTTTATTCGCTGAATGGGCCAACTGATTATCGCTATGCTCGGCTAAAAGGGGTTAATACTTATTATTCCCCGGTGAATGAAGAAACTACCGT
Source organism: Nitrosomonas sp. (assembly GCA_021774055.1). Classification (GTDB taxonomy): domain Bacteria; phylum Pseudomonadota; class Gammaproteobacteria; order Burkholderiales; family Nitrosomonadaceae; genus Nitrosomonas. Next base: position 9,177 of record JAJFJL010000202.1, read on the forward strand.
GCAATTATCAAAATCTTTTTTTCGACTTACTGATCGTAGTGTGGCGGATCGGAAGAAAGTTCCTAGTGCAGAATTAACTAGTCAAGGACGCACTCTTTTTGTGCCGAAGTCAGCACGTGGTGTGGCGGTTTTTTCATTTAAACGGCTTTGTGTAAATCCACTTGGCTCGGCAGATTATTTGACTATCGCCAGGGCTTATCATACTGTCATAGTTGTTGCTATTCCACAGCTTAGTAAAGAAAATCGTAGTGAAGCTAAACGTTTTATGACCTTGATTGATGCACTCTACGAACATGGGGTTAAATTTTTATGTTCGGCTGCTGTGCCACCACATTTACTTTATACCGAGGGTGAAGGCAGTTTTGAGTTTGAGCGCACTGTTTCACGTTTGATAGAAATGCAGTCACAAGATTATATGGCAAGAGGTCACGGTTTATCTTGTGATTAATTATTGCGAGTTTTAGATCCTCAAAGCATTTAATTTTCATTTACGGTAAAATCAAGCATTCTGAAATATCATCATTCAAGAGTTTAATTTGACTTCCTCCAAACCAGATAATACTAACCTTTCTCAGCCTGATACCTTGTCATACCGTGATGCCGGTGTCGATTTAGATGCTGGAAATGCATTAATCGATAATATCAAGCCATATGCTAAACGTACCATGCGCCCAGAAGTGCTGGGTGGAATCGGTGGCTTTGGGGCATTGTTCGAGCTTTCAAATAAGTACCAAAATCCAATTCTAGTATCAGGAACAGACGGAGTCGGTACTAAATTAAAACTTGCGTTTCAACTAAATCAACATGCCACTATCGGTATTGATTTGGTTGCGATGAGTGTTAATGATATTTTGGTGCAAGGTGCCGAGCCATTGTTTTTCCTGGATTACTTTGCTTGTGGCAAGTTAGATATTGCTACTGCCACTGCAGTTGTTAGTGGCATTGCTAGTGGCTGTGAACAAGCTGGTTGTGCCTTGATTGGTGGTGAAACCGCCGAAATGCCTGGAATGTATCCAACAGATGAATATGATTTGGCAGGCTTTGCGGTTGGTGCGGTTGAGAAAAAAGATTTAATTACCGGGCGAACGATCTGTGCAGGAGATCAAGTTATCGGACTTGCTTCCAGTGGTGCTCATTCCAATGGTTATTCATTGATTCGTAAAATCATCGCTAACAACGACTGTGATTTGTCGCTAGATTTAGATGGTAAGTCACTAGCTGACACCATCATGATGCCGACCCGTATTTATGTTAAGCCGTTGCTTGAATTAATGAAAAAATTGCCTGTCAAAGGTCTTGCTCATATTACCGGCGGTGGCTTAATTGAAAATTTACCCAGGATTCTGCCAGAACATTTAACTGCTAGTTTACAAAAAGATAGCTGGCATACCCCGGCGTTATTTGCATGGTTGCAACAGCAAGGCAATGTTACTGATAATGAAATGCAGCGGGTATTTAACTGTGGTATCGGTATGACATTAATTGTGGCAGCTGATCAGGTTGATCAAGCTATGGAAATTTTGCGCAATGCAGGAGAGACAGTTTGGCAAATTGGTAGCATTAAGCCACGCCAGCCTGGTGAACTAGCGACAGCTATTACCTAATAGGCAAATACATCTATTGGCATTATGAAATCATTGATTATTCTTATCTCTGGTCGTGGCAGCAATATGCAAGCGTTGCTGGAAGCAAACCTAGATGTTGATAACATCACGGTTATTAGTAACAACCCGAGCGCAACTGGATTAGCTATTGCAAAAAGATTTGGTGTGCAAACGGTTGTGATTGATCATAGAACTTACCCTGACCGGATAACTTTTGACACTGCATTAGCTGCAGAAATTGATCGTTGCGAAGCAGATTTAATTGCTTTGGCAGGTTTTATGAGGATTTTAACTGATGGTTTTGTGAATCATTTTCAAGGTCGATTGATTAATATTCATCCTTCCTTGCTACCTGCTTTCCCTGGCTTAGGTACTCATGCCCGCGCATTGCACGAAGGGGTAAAAATTCATGGGTGTACTGTACATTTTGTCACCCCGCAGGTTGATCATGGCCCAATTATTATTCAAGCGGCTATTCCGGTATTGTTTGACGATACCGAAGAAACCTTGGCCGCACGTATTCTACAACAAGAGCATCTTATTTATGCGCAAGCAGTCCGCTGGTTTATGGCAGACAAATTAAAATGTTCACATAATCATGTCAGCATAGATGATATGACAATTTGTGAGCCAATATTATATTCGCCAGGATTACAACATTGAAAATTTTAATCATTATTCTATTATTGTTGGGACTAAATTCTTTAGCATTGGCAACTGATTTACCAACACGTATTGATATTAGCTATCAAGTTAGCACGGACGTCGGTCATGGTGAATTGCATGAAACTATGATCATAAAACAGGAAAATGGTATCCATCGCTATCATTTAACTAGCAAAGCCCGTGCCACTGGAATATTAAAGTTAGTCAAACCAGGAAGTATTGCCCGCGATAGCCAGGGCACGATTACAGAATTTGGCTTACAACCAGAGCGCTTCTCTGATAAGCGGGGTAAGAAAATACCTAGTACCGCAGTTCTTGATTGGCAAAATAATCTATTAAGAATTCAACATAAAGGCCAAGAAAGAATAACTCCATTACCGGAAGGAACCTTAGACCGTTTAAGTTTCTCCTACAACTTTATGTTCTCCCCACCAGCAGGAGATATTATAGAAGTATCGATAACTGATGGACGTAATTTACGACAAATAAAATATACAGTTGATAAAGAATTGCTTGCAACACCAATAGGTGAACTTGACACTATAGTGTTAACCAAGCAATTAATAGGAGACGACAAACGCAAAAGAAAAATTTGGTTTGCAATCACACATCACATGCTGCCAGTACGTATTATTTCCACGGAAAAAAGCGGGCTGGAGCTAGAAAAGATGGTTAGCGAAATAAACATGAACTATTCAGCTGATTAAAAACTAACACATATACAAACAAACCTCCTCGTTCCCATGCTCCCGCGTGGGAACGCATATTGAGGAACGTGCATTAAATAACTTGAGCATCTAGCTTTGTCTTTATGCTCATCTTCTGCATTATGTAAACAGTTACATAGCCGTGCTATGCGCCTGTTTACACGCTTTGAACATGAGCATAAATCCTGTGCTAGTTGCTCAAGTTGTTTCATGCACGTTCCTAAGGGACGAGGAAATAATAATTTGTCCATTTATACTTGCCCTTTTACTCTGATTTTTCGTTGCTCCTCCGGTTACATAGAATAACTATGCGCCCTACGGACCGCCTCAAATCAGAGTAAAATGACTTCGCCTAGATGGATAAATTATTATTACCTCGTCCCTAAGTCCTCAAAAAACTTCCATTAACTACAAGAAAGTAAAGAAACTTATGCACATACCTTTTGCCCGTTTAGATATGACCGTTACTGTCATCCGTGCGGTACTACCCTTAGAATATCCTGCGGATGCGATTTTACGACATTTCTTTCGTGAGAATCATACCCCTGGCATGGCTGATCGTGCATTTATTGCGGAAACAGTATTTGGTATTCTACGCCACCGTTTCTTTCTCGAAAGTTTAATGGAAACAGTCACCCCGCGTGCTTTATTGCTGGCCTATCTAGCTAAGTTTCAAGGTTTGAATCTACGGGAATTAACCCCCATCGCCAGTGAATCTGAAATCAAATGGTTAACTGAAATAAAAGCTATCTCACTAGACTCTCAGCCACTTCCAGTTCAGGCGGAATTTCCAATTTGGTTGGTAGAAAAGTTACAGCAATTTATGCCTGATGCAGATATTCTCACTCTAGGTCGTTCATTACAACAACCCGCGCCATTAGATTTACGTGTCAACACTATTCATGCCAAACGTGATGAAGTGCTGACTACCCTGAAAGAATCAGGTATCGAAGCACAAGCAACCCCATATTCACCGATTGGCATCCGTATTGCAGGCAAACCAGCGGTTAACCGACACCCTTTGTTTTTATCTGGAAAAATAGAAGTTCAAGATGAAGGCAGTCAACTACTAGGTTACTTATTAGCACCTAGACGTGGAGAAATGATTGTTGACTTCTGTGCTGGTGCTGGTGGCAAAACATTATTGCTAGGTGCCTTGATGAACTCCAAAGGGAGAATTTATGCGCTTGATACTTCAGAAAAAAGATTAGACAACCTAAAACCACGCCTTAAACGCTCCGGTCTTTCTAATCTACACCCGCAACTAATTAGCAATGAAAACGACATAAAAGTAAAACGGTTAACTGGAAAAATAGATCGAGTATTGGTTGATGCTCCATGTAGCGGTTTAGGAACCTTACGTCGTAACCCAGACCTAAAATGGCGGCAATCGCCACAAAGTGTGCAAGAGCTTAAACAAAAACAAGCTGCTATTCTAACTGCTGCAGCAAGACTATTAAAACCTGGTGGCCGTTTGGTTTATGCAACTTGTAGTTTTTTGCCGGAAGAAAACCAGGAGATTATTGAGAAGTTTTTAACTGATCATCCTCAGTTTAGCTTGTTAAACTGTAGTGAATTGATGTCGCAGCAGAAGATTGAATTAGATACTGGTGAGTTTTTGCAATTATCGCCAGGGTTACATCAGACAGATGGATTTTTTGCGGCTGCTTTGGAGGCTGGTAAGAAGGATGTTTGATGTTAATTGGTGGGCTCCTCCAGATCAGTAGGGCGCAATAACCGTAGGGCATTGCGCCGTTTTGTTGATATAACATTGGTGTAATGCTTTGCGTTTATTACACCCTACGGATGATCTAGGTGTTGAGCTATATTTCAAACCTCTAGCCATAAAGGATAACAATCAATGCAAACAACAACTTTAAAGATTAGCGGCATGACCTGCATGGGTTGTGTCAATAGTGTGAAAAAATTACTGGAGAAAATAAATGGAGTAAATTGTGCAGAGGTTTCACTAGAACCTGCACAAGCAATAATCCAATATGATGCCGCACAAACAAACTTAGAACAATTCAAACAAACCATCAAGGACGCTGGCTTTGACATCATCGACGAATAAAGAACCAACAACTGCAAACGATGATTGCGTGATCCAACCAGATAAAGCCGCATTAATCAGACGTCTTAATCGTATTGAAGGACAAGTTCGCGGGGTTACCAAAATGATTACTGAAGACCGCTACTGTGTTGATGTATTGAACCAAGTGGCCGCATTACAATCTGCCCTAGATGCGGTCGCGATTAAGTTGTTAGAAAATCATACCCACGGTTGCGTACAAGATGCCATCAAATCAGGTGATGGTGGAGCGGCGATTGACGAAATGATGACAGTTGTACGTAAATTTGCTCGTTAACAAGCGATGGCCACTGATTCAAGCAAACTACGAAAGCGTCTACTGGGCGTTGTTTACCTATTCCTAGCAGGCTTCATCGTACTAAATATCTTCACCTATCAGCATGCTGCTGCCATGTTGTATTTTTCTGATGAGCCTACCCCAGCATTAAGACCTGAACATCTATCTTGGGGTCAAAAAATTACAGTTTTATTCAGCGGCGTTAAAATAGCACGCCCAGCCAGCACGACTTCCCCTTTAGCTTTAGACGATCATTGCCAAGCCGTCATGATTACAACAAAGCAAGCGTCAAAACTAGGTGCTTGGTATTGCTATACAGATAACAAGCAACCGTTGGTGATTCTTTTTCATGGTTACTTGATGGATAAGTCATCAGTGATGGAGCAAGCTAAAGTGTTTATTGATGCACAGTTTGCCGTACTGTTAGTTGATTTCAGAGGCTCCGGTGAATCCTCAGAGTCATATACCACCATTGGTTACCTAGAAGCTGAAGATGTTGCCACTGCAGTTAACTATGCGCGCCAACAGTATCAACATCCGCAACTTGTGCTATATGGCCAGTCAATGGGTGCAGCGGCAGTTCTACGGGCGATTGATGCTTTTCATGTGCAAGCAGATGCTATTATTATTGAAGCTGTCTTCGACAATTTATTAAATACCGTAAAAAATCGTTTTCATCTTTTAGGAGTGCCAACTTTTCCAAGTGCTCACTTACTAGTTTTTTGGGGTGGTTTACAAACCGGATTTAATGGTTTTACGCATAATCCAATTGATTTTGCCAAACAAGTCAACAGCCCGGTATTATTTTTTCATGGCGAAGAAGATACCCGCGTAACCTTATCAGAAGCACACAAAGTCTATCAAGCCGTTCCTAGTACCAAATATTTTAGCGCTTTCCCAGATACAGTACATGAGTCTCATTTATCCCGTTGGCCGGACAAATGGAGCGATGAAGTCCTACATTTTTTAAACAAACATCTCTAGTCGAATATGGTGCATGGAATGCACTCTACCAGGATACAGATTTCCATAAAATGGCTGCCAGCTTAGAACGGGAGTGCGGCCGAGCAAGGTCGATAATTCCAGCGGGTGGAAATCCCGTTCCGGCAAGGCAGGTCAGCCACCGGATAGCAAGCATCGGGCAGGCGGAGGTAACTCCAAATGTTAAGCACGATGGGCGCA
>JAJFJL010000203.1 GCA_021774055.1 Nitrosomonas sp.
ACATATTGATATATAGTTATATTATTGATTTATCTATGGCAGTTAATAATGTTAGTATATTTCTTGTTGATTAATTATGTAACTGTTTGCATAACGCAGAAGACGGAATTAAATACAAAGATAGTTGCATAATTTATTTCATGCACGTTACTTAGGGTGGATAAACGACAGTACATACACCTTTTCTTATTCATATACTTCACTGTGGATACGCTTTGGCTAATACACCCTGCCAAGCCTCCTAAAAATAATACCTAGATCCTGCAAGTAATAAATAATTTTTCAAGCAATCTATTAATATTATTCGCTATAATAATCTTTTTGATATCAAATTTCAGGTGTTCCTTTGTTTAAGTTAATTGGTGCAATTGGTGGTTATTTTGTTTTAGGTATATTCGGTGTAATTCTCGGATTTATCTTAGGTAGTTTTATTGATCGTTTCAGGGCTTATGGTGCTGCAGGCATCAATCCGCTAACTGCACGTCTTAGACAGGCGGTTTTTATTGAAACTATTTTTATTCTTATGGGTAAATTAGCCAAGGCTGATGGACGTATCTCAGAAATTGAAATCTCACATGTTGAACAGTTTATAACCAAACTGAGCATGTCTAATGAGAGCCGACTACGTGCAATTTCATTGTTCAACCAAGGCGCACAAGCAGACTTTGATATTAAACCGCAACTAGATAAATTTATGGCGCTTTGCGGGAAAATCTATAATTTAAAACAAATGATGTTGGTGTATCTTATTGTCATGGGGTTGTCAGATGGAGAACTAAATAAAGCAGAAAGTAACTTATTAAAAGAAATCGCATTTCACCTCAACTATGACGATGAAGAGTTTAAGCTGTTACTGAACATGGTTCTGAATCAAGCACATTTTGCAGAAGGTGAAGCAACCTCAGTCCACGCATTAGAAGATGCTTATAAAGCACTAGGTGTCACCGAGGATGATACCGACAAAGAAATTAAACGTGCCTACCGCAAATTAATGAGTCAATATCACCCTGACAAATTAATGGGGCAAGGCATGCCAGATGACATGATCGCTATTGCAACCGAACAAGCCAAAGAAGTCCAAACAGCTTATGATTTAATTAAGAAAGAACGTGAACAAAATAATCTTGACCGTTAATCAAATCATGTAGAGTACATCCTATGCACCACGTACAAGCTAACATTTATTAAACATAACATCTTTATTTGCACTTAACATGCCCCCTCTTCTCTATACTTTTCGTCGTTGTCCTTATGCCATTCGCGCCCGTTTAGCTATTAAAACCAGCGCTGTTGAGGTTAATACCTGCGAAGTTGATTTACGTAATAAACCACCAGCATTATTAGATTGTTCACCAAAAGGCACGGTCCCTGTATTACAGTTTACTGATGGCAAGGTTATTGAGGAAAGCCTAGATATCATGCAATGGGCACTAACGATAAATGACCCTGGAGCATGGCTAGACAAGAACCATAAACCATTCTCAGATAGCATTGCATTAATCAATCAAAATGACAGTTCATTTAAATATTATCTCGATCGTTATAAATATGCAGATCGTTTTCCAGAGTACCCTGCTACGCACTACCGTCAACAAGCAGAAGTTTTCTTACTAGAATTAAATGCTCGCTTAAGTCAACACAGCCATTTAATCCATGAGCAATCTAGTCTAGCAGATATGGCAATTTTGCCTTTTGTACGTCAATTTGCCAACATTGACCCTGATTGGTTTTATGCATCTAAATATCATCATGTGATTAAATGGTTAGATAAATTTTTAGCCTCAGATTTATTTAAGAGCGTAATACAAAAATAACTGGCTGATAGCATTACACCTAAATTCTGCAAGTGATCATATATATTTTACACAACAGATTATTGCCTCGTCCTTTAGGCGCTGTGATCTATTAGAAATGCTACATAATCAAAAGGCACTATGACGAAAAAGTTAGCGAATAAATCTTTTTCTATCGATCCAACACGGCGACTCGCCAACCTTCCAAAACCTGTTTACCAAGAAAACCTACCTGTTGTTGAACGACGTGAAGAAATAACCCGCGCCATTCGTGAGCATCAAGTGGTGATTGTTTGTGGTGAAACCGGATCCGGCAAAACCACCCAGTTACCTAAAATGTGTTTGGAATTAGAACGTGGTGTATTAGGTATGATCGGGCATACACAACCACGGCGTATTGCAGCACGCACCGTAGCTGCACGTATTGCTTCTGAATTGAATAGCCCGTTAGGTCATGCAGTTGGTTATAAAGTACGTTTCTCTGACAAAATGAGTAGCGATACTTATATCAAGCTAATGACGGACGGAATTTTGCTGGCAGAAACACAGGGGGATCCTTTATTACGTGCTTACGATACGATAATCATTGATGAAGCTCATGAACGTAGTCTAAACATTGATTTCTTATTAGGTTACCTACGGCGACTATTATCTAAGCGACCTGATTTAAAAATTATCGTCACCTCAGCAACCATTGATGCGAGACGTTTCTCCGAACATTTTTATAATGCTCCGGTGATTGAAGTATCCGGGCGTTTATATCCAGTAGAAACACGTTATCGACCTATCAGTGATGACGATGAGGACAATGATATGCAACAAGCAATTGTTGCTGCAGTGGATGAAATAACTAATATTGGTAACGGAGATATCCTGGTATTTTTACCAGGAGAGCGTGAAATCAGAGAAACTGCCGAAGCATTACGTAAACATCATTTTGATCGACAACGCCCTGGCGTACCTGGAGTAGAAGTCTTACCACTATTTGCACGCTTATCATTTGCCGATCAAGATCGAGTCTTTAAATCGAGTGGAACTAGACGTATTGTATTAGCTACCAATGTGGCAGAAACTTCATTAACCGTGCCTGGTATTCATTATGTAATTGATACTGGAGTGGCACGGCTTAATCGTTATAGTTATCGGAACAAAGTTGAGCAATTACAAATAGAAAAGATTTCACAGGCTTCTGCTAATCAACGTGCCGGACGCTGTGGCCGAGTTGCCGATGGCGTGTGCATTCGCCTATATGATGAAGATGATTACTTGGCACGGCCTGAGTTTACCGACCCTGAAATCTTACGTTCATCGTTGGCAGCAGTTATTTTACGCATGAAATCACTAAAGATTGGTGCGGTTGAAAATTTTCCGTTTTTACAAGCCCCTCTACCCCGGATGATTGCCGATGGCTACCAATTACTAACCGAGTTGGGCGCAGTAGATGACAACAATAGTTTAACAAGAATTGGTTGGCAGCTAGCAAAATTTCCGATTGATCCAAAAATAGCCCGTATGATTTTGGCGGCAAAACAAGAAAATTGTCTGCATGAAATGCTTATCATCGCTTCAGCCTTAAGTCTACAAGACCCACGCGAACGACCCTTTGAACAACAACAAGCTGCTGACAAGGCACATCAACGGTTTCATGATGAGCGTTCTGACTTTATTGGTTTTATTAAGTTATGGGAGTTTTTTGCAGAACTGGTCAAACATAAAAAATCTAATCGCAAATTAATTGCACAATGCCATGAACATTTTATTTCACATCGACGCATGCGTGAATGGCGTGAAACCTATCGTCAACTACATGCCCTGGTAAAAGAACTAGGACTTAAGCCTAACGAAATCCCGGCCAGTTATGATGAGGTGCATCGTGCCTTACTTGCTGGTTTACTGGGCAATATTGGTTTCAAAGCAGACAAAGATAATGAATACCTAGGGGCACGTGGGATTAAATTTTTTATTTTCCCAGGTTCAGTATTAAAGAAAGGGAAATCTAAATGGATAGTTGCAGCAGAATTAACAGAAACCAGCAAACTTTTTGCCCGCTGCGTCGCCAAAATTGACCCTTCATGGTTAGAAAAGATTGCTGGTAGACTGTGTAAAAAACATTACACTAACCCACACTGGGAAAAACAACCAGCACAAGTAACTGCCTATGAACGTGTCACACTTTATGGTATCACCGTGGTGCCTAAACGCCGCATCAATTATGCCAACATTAACCCCGCAGAAGCACATGAAATCTTTATTCGTGGTGCACTTGTTGCCGGCGAATATATCACTAAAGCAGCCTTCTTCAAACATAACCAGCAACTTATTAGTTCTGTCGAAGAACTAGAACATAAAGCCCGCCGTCAAGATGTTTTAGTTGATGATCAAGAAATCTTTACTTTTTATCAAGCAATTATTCCTGAACAAATTTGTAATGGTGCCGGTTTTAAAAAATGGCGTAAGCAAGCAGAACAAGAAAACCCACAGCTACTATTTCTAAGTCGCGAACATCTAATGCGCCATAATGCTGGCAGCATAACTGAAGAACAATTCCCTGAAAATATGACCTTAGATGATAACAGTGTATTAGCACTTGATTATCGTTTTGAACCTAGCCACAGCTTAGATGGCGTAACTGTTACCCTACCCTTGTCATTACTTAACCGTATACAAGCTAAGCAATTTGATTATCTAGTCCCAGGTTTAATTCGTGAGAAAATAACCTGGTATTTTAAAGCCCTACCGAAACAAATTCGTCGTCATTTAGTTCCATTACCTAACGCAGTCACTCAGTTTTTAGAACAGCAAACCACTACTAGTACGCAGATATCACTAACAGATGCACTGATAAAATTTGTCCATCGTAAATTAGGCAGTCCGATACCTAGCAATACCTGGGAAGGAAAAACACCCCCAACACATTTGCTAATAAACTATAAAGTAATTGATGATGCTGGCCAAGAATTAGCCATGCATAGAGATCTAGTGCAACTACAAACTAAACTAGGTCAAGCTGCACAATTAACTTTTGCACAAACAGATACTAATACCAACAATGAGATTGAACGTGACAACCTAACTAGCTGGGATTTTGGTGATCTACCGCAAGAAATTGCTTTTAAACGACGAGGAAAACAACTCACTGGCTATCCTGCTTTAGTTGATCAAGAGCAAACCGTAGCTATTCGTTTATTTGACACGCAACAAGCGGCTGATAACCACATGCGCGATGGTGTGCGACGTTTATTACGCTTGGAACTTAAAGACCGCATGAAACAACTGGCAAAAAACTTACCTGGATTAAGACAAGTAGCATTGCAATTAAATAGCAGCATTAATCCTGAAGCACTAAAACAAGATATGTTAAACGCTATTACTGATCGAGCTTTTATTGGTGAAGATGCCCTACCCCGTAGCGAGAAATCATTCACAGCACAAAAACAACGAGCACGCACAAGACTACCAGTAGTAACTGAAGCTATCGCACGCATGGCCCAACAGATTGGTAACGAATATCAATTATTAATGACTAAACTAGCCACCAATAAAACAGGTAATCCACGCCTAAAAAATGAATTAGCTATACAACTTGAACATCTGGTTTACCCTGGCTTCCTCAATGCAACTCCCTGGCAGAGCTTGCAACATTTACCACGCTATTTAAAAGGCATCTCCATGCGCCTAGATAAATTCGCCAACAACTCAGAGCGTGATGGTCGCCATAGCGTCAACACCAATATGCTATGGAACCAATACCAACAACGTTTAGAGAAACATCAGCAAGCCGCAATCAACGATGCCAACTTAACAGAATTTCGTTGGCAGATTGAAGAGTTACGTATTTCTCTATTTGCTCAAGAATTAAAGACACCCACCCCAGTATCTGTAAAACGGTTGCAAAAATTATTGCTAACTGTACGGGAATAATCACAATTTAAATTGAATTTAACCTAGATTCTGCAAGTTATCGTGCATATAATGTGTAATAAATTGCTTCACAGAAGTGAACTTTATTCTGCGTGGAATACTTATTGATATTCCCAAAGAATAAAGTTTACTGTATGGAACAATCTGTTGCGCAGTATGTGTGCGATCACTTGCAGAATCTAGGTTTAAGATAGAATCGCCATTACTCCTTTATTTAAATAGGTTAAGTTATGATAAAGTCTACCCAATCAAGCTACTCTAAACTTATATTTATTATCATCTTTGCCATCCTTACATTCAGTCAAATAGCACTTACCCAAGCAGCAGATAGCTCTAGAAACGCCAAGATTATTGGTGGAACTGAAACCAACATTGCCGACTGGCCATGGATGGTTGCTTTAGTTAACCCTGGTTTTAACATCTTTAACAATCAATTTTGTGGCGGCACATTGATATCAGATCGTTGGGTATTAACTGCGGCTCATTGTGTTATTGATGAAACTACTGATAGCGTTCAAATCCTTACCGGTAAAACAAAACTAAGTTCTGGCCGAGAAAGAGAGTTAATTTCAGTATCACAAATTATTATCCACCCTGATTATGACCAAATCAGCTTCGACTCAGATCTGGCACTACTTAAGTTAAGTGAAACTGTAACAGCCGAACCAATCCAAACACTAGGACACTACAGCTTAAGTGACAGCCCTGAAACCACAGCTACAGCTATCGGATGGGGTAACTCATCAACACAATTTGATTTTTTTCCTGATGCTTTACGTGAAGTAGATTTACCTTTAATTAGTAATGATCTTTGTGCAGAAAATATTGCGGACATCACCGAAAACATGCTATGTGCAGGATTTGCTACTGGGACAAAAGATACTTGTGTTGGCGATAGCGGCGGACCACTTATGGTTTTTGACAGACCAAGCCGAACTTGGATCCAAGTTGGCGTTACTAGCTTTGGTGTTGGCTGTACAGTAGGAACAGTAGGTGGTTTTGGTGGTTATACCAGAGTGAAAGAATTTAGTGATTTTATTTCAGATACTATCTGCTCAAACTCCGAGCGACCAGACGCACCAACCATGACCGTAACCGTAACTGGTAATGATGTGACAATAAGCTGGACCGACACCACCAGATCTGGTGGCTACCGCCTAAACTACGCCCCCTTCCCTAGTGCCTCACCAATACAAAGTATTGACATGCAATCAAGCAACGACCTTGCAATAAGCATGCCTTCCGGCAGCGCTTTTTTTGTAGCGATAAATGCTTATGAAGGAAATTGTAGAAGTGAATTTTCGAATATTGCTAGTTTTAGCGTTAATTAAGAGAAACTCACAACTTCTATTTTTATAGAAAAACTGTATGGTGCAGTAACCGCACCTGGAGTACGGCGTAGGGTACGCCCCACGCACAAACCAACTGACAATATTATTTATATTAAACATAGGCTACCAACTTAGAACTGGACAAAACTTGTAATCAGGAAACTCCCCCATCGTCATTCCTGCATGTTTCCAGCAGGAATCCAGGATAGCCTCGGTATAGATTCCTGCTAAAAGCATGCAGGAAGGTGCGTAGGCATTGAGGGATGCCATATTTTGTCACGTAGCTGGTAGCCTAAACATACTATCAACGTGCATGGAATGCACCCTACCTGAATTTTTTACAATATTTATTAATTCATAAGTTATGTTCACAAAACAACTCTCTGATATCCTGCAAAACTTACAACGCCCAGGTGATTTTTACTCAACAGGAACTTTGGAAACATTTCCACCTAGCTTAGAAGTTAAGCAGGTAGGAAAAATTTCTTCACCTCTACTGTCGGTACAGGCGGAACAACACGTAGAAAACATGTACAACAAAGCATTGATGGAAGTAAGGGTGATATTGATTATATAACCGATAAGAAGAACCGACCTTATACCCTATCTGCACAAAAAACCAGGCGAGCTATCAACTCTTGGTTCAGCAATCAAAAAATGATAAAAAAGCATTGGCTAAGTTACTGGCTGTTTGAAAATAGTCGGTGGCGGGCCAAACCTGTGACTGGTGACGTTTTAATTTTTCAAAAAAATATTACATTTCACCTAAGCACTCTGAATGATTATTTTTTTATAGCTCCCTATATGCTATCTACCTTCTTAATTTCATTTAGTTTATCAAGTGCATTTTTTGTAACATCATGACTTTCACTACTAAGTGAAATAACAGCATCACAATATTCATTGGAACAACTAAATCGACTACCCTTCAGCAACATGGCTGCATCTAATAATATTTTTCCTCCACAACAAGGACAGTCAATTTCTGGATGATCGGACATATTGTATATACCTTTGCTTTGATAATGCCCGGCTCAATGAATGAGCCGAGACTTAAGTTAATAGCGTAAAAATAAGATTTTTACGCTACGTTTAGGTTAAGGTCCTGGTGCTGGTGTTGGTGTGGCTCCGGCTTTTAATTGGATAGGTGCAATACTTTGTGAGAATGCTTGGATTATCGTTGTTACGCCTTCAGGCAAAGGTAGTTGCCCTGCATGTGCATTAATCGTATATTTCGCCGAATTTGATTTTTCATAATGAGATTTTTCTGATGAAGTATCTTTGCTTGATGCAGATACTGAACCGCTAACTTCAGCAGAAAATAAACCATATCCAACTTTTGCGGAGAAACTTCCCTTTGCTGAACTTTCAGACTCAGTCGAAGTCTCTTGGTCATTGGAGAAGCTACTTTTCACCTCCATGTCGAATGTGACTGTGACATTATCAACTGCAAGTGAATTCAATGGCATAATGGTCAGTAGTGGCAGGTCAAATGCCGTTTTAACTGGCGTGCCAGCTGAACCATCTACCTTAATTACTGAGCGCGTCAGTTCCATCTTAATCATTATTGGTTCATATTTGGCTGCGACAGTACCTGCCACCCCTGAATTTGTAAAACAGGTGCTTAATAAAAACTGTGTTTGAGTAAGCGCCATTTTACTGTTCGCTTCAGCACCTGCAAGTAATGGTGCACCAATCAATGACTTAATTGGCAAGCCACTGAATTGTTGTGCCATTGACACTAATCCTCGATCTTGAACTGGCATGTTTATATCCTCTTAAAAAATATAACTAAATTATTTTTGGGGAAATCTTGCAATCGAACGATGCATCCCAAAATACACACTTGAATTTGCAATGAAAGGATCAGCCTTCATCAGAGGGACAGATCGTGATCACTGCAATTATTTGATGGCACGATTATTTTTGTTACCGCACTCATCTATCTTTCGATCATCATTTGCACCACAAACTTAAAAAAATAGTTCAACAAAATATTGATCGATCGAATTCTATTTAAATTCAGATAATCTCCGAAAAATAGTCGTTACATTTATTTTTTCTGAATAGGCGCTATCGATTGAGTAAAAGCATCAAGGATTGCTGTGATACCTACTGGAAGTTGTTGTTGCTTGGCATGTGTTGTTATTTCATACTTTGCAGAATTAGATTTTTCAAACTTTGAACCATCAGATGAGGTCGTTTTTCCTGAAGAGGTAACTGAACCAGTAAGCTCCGCCGTACACTCATTTAAATCAAGTTTTTTGTCTATTGAACTCTTACTCTCTGCATCATTTTCATTCTGATCGTTCTTATCAGTTGAAAATGAACTCATTACTTCCATTTCAAAATAGACGTTAACTTCATCAACAGAAAGTGAGTTCAAGGGGATTATTGTTAATAACGGTATGCTAAAGTTTGTTTCAACCGGATCCGCTGGCTCACCATCAGCGGTGACAACCAACCTGCTTAACGTCATATTAATCATAATCGGTTTATAAGAAATAGACTCTCCAGAGCTATCAATCTCAAAACCAGTATCTAATATAAAACGTGTTTGAGATTTTGCCATCATGCAATTTGCTTCAGCCGCTGCTATCAACGGGGCTCCAATCAGAGATTTCATCGGTAACCCACTAAATTGCTGCGCCATTGAAACCAAACTTCTATCTTGCTCTGCCATTTTTTACTCCAAATTTGGTTATCCTGGTATCTGTGCTCTTAATGCTTTTTCATATCCTTCAATCACTTGTTGAAGTCCCTTGGGGGGTTCGCTACCTTGCAAGGTAACCTCAATATTAGTATTTGCAGTACTCTTTCTTACCTCATCAGCGCCATTTTTCTCCGAGGCAAGAAATGCAATATATAATTCATCACTATCGTCAGCGGTCATCTCTAGTTCTGTAGAAAACTTGACTTCTTTAATACGAGGACTGCTGACTGGGCACAAGGTAATCAAGGGAACATTGACAATTACAGATCCAACACCGTCTTTATTCTGAGTAGGGAAAGCCATCGCAATCATCTTAGGACGATATATCGTAGTTTCTTCTGGTGAAAGCGCACCTCTAGATGAAAAGGATTGCAACTCCTTAATGAGTGTGTCTGCCTTTCCAATATCCTTACTATTTAAAGCATCACGAGCCTCATTAAGCTTGTCTCGGTGTTCATCAATATCCTGTTGTTTAGAGCTGGGAATCTTATCAAAAAACTTATTGACATGCTTAATCCCCTCTGATTCAACTGCCTGAGAAGCTCTATAAATACTTTTTTGAATAGCATGCATCAATGCTTCAAATCGTATCATCTTCTACCTCTTTTAAATTAATAGCTAAAAATAGCGCAACAAGGGATATGCATGTAGCTTAATGTATTTAAATGCTTGAAGCATTATGCTCTGCTTGCTTCCGACCCAAGCTTTCAAAATTGTCGATTAAATCTTGTAAGTCTTGCTCGCTCTTATCTGCATCAAAGACTACCTCCAACTCTGTGAGCTCATACGAATGCTCTAACGATCGGCTTGTAACCATTCCATTTTCATCTGCCTTAGGCAACCTAATGCACACAACATCTTCATCATTAACCACAAACTCCAAAGAGATTTTCATAGTCAACTGTTTCATTTTTTTTATCGGAAATGAAGTTAACAATAACAGCGGTACTTCGACTACATTAGAAACTTCCACCCTGGGGTCTTTATGGGGAAGTTCCAATGATATTGTTTTAAGCTGGTGAGTAACCGTCTTTTTGGATTCCTCTTTGGCTCTTATCTTCGCTAGTATATTTCTCGCTTGCATAAAATCTTGTGAAGAAATAGCTAAATCCATTTCACTCAATAATTCGCCCAGATTCTTCACCGAGTCTGGCTGCGATACCTCTACCAAATACTCACTAATAAATTGGTTATTTTCAACATCGCAATCCTGCCCTGACAGATATAAACCTTTTTGTAGATGACGTAAAAAAGTTGCAATAGGTATAAAACCTCCTTCAGGTGAACTTCCCTCAGGAGAATTTATTACAGAATTACGCGACTTAAATATCCGTTTTAAATAATTAGTTAACTTCATAGTCTTTCGCACTTAAGCGGGTGTACAGTAATTATTCAAACCCTATCACATAATTGGCAAATCTTGACACAAGACCAACATTTTAGCCCTGCTGATCATTAATATACTAAATTTATCAGATTATAGATGTGGTAATTCCCACTCTGACATTGAAAATTCATAGGCCATGCGCACAACACAATGACTGACACTCTTTTAGCAACTAAGATGAAAGCCGTTTCTTTAGAAACGGTGTAACCGTTCACCTACCCATACCGTTTAAGCTGCTAATTTATGGTTCTTTGGGGTTTCAGGTTATCAAGAAATAGTTAGTTTTATCAGTGTGTTGAAGCATCTTTCGACGGGTGCTGATTCTATGCAATGTAGTCATAATCATATCTGACAGCCATATTGCTCAATATTCCGCCAAAACTGCTGCCATCTTCCTTTTGACTGAACCAATGCTCGTAAAGATAAAATCACTTTAACTCCTTTGTCTTTCCA
>JAJFJL010000204.1 GCA_021774055.1 Nitrosomonas sp.
GTGAATGAGACACTACAACTATCTAATGGAGGAATAATTAACTCTGGTACATTTGGTACCGGTGATGCAGGCACTATTATCGTAACAGTGAATGAGGCATTGCAACTGCTTGATGAAGGAAGAATTAGCACCAATACATCTAGTACCGGTGAAGCTGGAAATATAGATATAACCGCGAGGCAATTAATAATTGATGGGCTAGGTGGCAGTATTTACACTGGTATTTCTAGTGCTGCAGAACCTGGTAGTGATGGAAACGCAGGTATGATTACCGTTGCCGCAAATGAAATATTACAAGTGGTTAATGGAGGAAGAATTAACTCTGATACATTTGGTGCCGGCGATGCAGGCACTATTATCGTAACAGTGAATGGAGTATTGCAACTGCTTGATGAAGGAAGAATTAGCACCAATACATCTAGCACCGGTGAAGCTGGAAATATAGATATAACCGCGAGGCAGTTAATAATTGATGGGCTAGGTAGCAATATTTTTACTGGTATTTCTAGTTATGCGCTAATTGATAGCAATGCGCTAGATGATAGTAATACGCTAGCTGATAGTAATGCGGGCACAGTAAATATTGATATTGGTAACACCGTAGAAGTGTTAAACAACGGACAAATAAGCACATCGTCTGTTAATGGCAGGGGAGGGGATATTTATATTAATAGTGGTAAATTGGTTCAACTGCAAAATGCCACGATAAAAACCTCTGTAGAAGGTGATGTTAGTGAAAAAGCAGGAAATATTACAATCACAGTTCCAGTGTTAGTTTTAAATAATGCAAAAATATTAGCTTCCACTTTAACAACGGAAACAACCGGTGGTGATGTAGATATTACGGCAACTCAACTTATTGCGAGTGGGAATGATTTTAATTCAGAAGATAATGTTATCAAAGCCGCTGATAGTGGGATATTAAATATTACTAGCCCTGAACTAAATATTGTCGGTGTTCTCGCGAATGTCGAAATACCAAGTTTAGATATAGAACGTATTGGTCAAGACCCATGTTCTCGTAGCCGAGAAAATAGCTTAAGAAATTTAGGCCACGGTGGCACACCCGCATTTCAACATGAAGAAAATTATATAAGAATTAATCGTGCTAACGATTCTGATCCTAACTCTAATATCCAACAAAACGACCTAACTACATCACAGGCAAATTCATTAGCTAATCAAACTGAATATACAATTACTCTCTCAGAATGCTCTAAAGAACAACATAGTTTATTGAACCTACAACAAGATGCTCATTGAAATGATAGTTCATATTTTAAGACTTAAAATAAATTTGTCACGTCGTTTTCTATTCGTGTTAACAATCAACCTGCTCTTTGGTTATAGTCTAACCGCTCAAGCAGATTCAATTGATTCTGGCTCAGTTCACCAGAACACAAAACTTCTTGATGTTCCCAATTATGCGGAAGAAATAGAGGAAACTGATGAAACTTTTTCCCTTCCTAAGATTGATACCTCACCCTTAATTTCAGATTCTGTAACAGATGCTACATTACATCTAATACAAGTAGAGTTTAGCGGTAACACGGTATTTGATGACGCAGAATTACAGGTTCTAGCAGCTCCATTTATTGGTAAGCCAGTTAATGCAAACGATTTAGAACAATTAAGTTTTATTGTTAGCAAACATTATAATGAGGCTGGTTATGTGAATTCAGGGGCTATTTTGCCCGAACAAGACCTTCTCGACGGAGTGTTACAGATACAAATTATAGAAGGTAAATTAACTGATATTAAAGTTACTGGTAATGGTTGGTTACATCCTGACTATGTTCGTGGCCGTTTGCAGAATAACCAGGTATTAAACGTTAATAGCCTACAAGAACATTATCTAATGTTGATTAATGATCCTGTCATCGACAAATTAAACGGTAGTTTAAAACCAACTGGCACATTAGGTGAGAGTCAGTTGGATGTAGAGGTTACTCGGGCAAGACCATTTGGTATGTCAGTACAGGGAAACAATTATCGTGCACCAAGTATTGGAGCAGAACAATTTATTGTTAATAGCTGGGTACGAAACCTAACCCGTTGGGGTGATACTGTTGATTTCAGCTATGGTCTTAGTAGCGGCTCAGATACCTATGCGGGTGGTATTTCTTTACCATTAAACAGCGCTGGTAGTTTATTTAGTTTTCGTTTTAATTTAGGCAATACTTCAGTAATTGAAGAACCATTAAATAGTGTTGATATTCGTAGCAAAGTAGAAAATTTCAGTTGGACACTTTCGCATCCATTTTATAAAAGCCTAGATCATACTGTTGTTATGGGAGCCAGCTTTGCCACACGTTTTAATCAAACCTCGTTATTAGGTGAAGATTTTTCCTTTGTTAGAGGGTTAACTAATGGCAAAAGCAAAGTATCTGTCGCGCGAATATTTCAAGAATATTTAGGTCGTTTTGAGCGTCACGTGTTTGCATTAAGATCAACCGTCAATGTTGGTATAAATTCTTTTAATTCTACCATTCAAGATAATCATAATTTACCTGATAGCCAATATCTGTCTTGGTTAGGTCAATCTCAATATGCTTTTAAAGTGTTAGATAACGGTGCCCAATTTAAAGCTAGAGGTACCGCACAACTTACAAATGATACTTTACTTGCTCAAGAACGTCTTTCAGTCGGTGGTGTACGTACCGTTCGTGGTTATCGACAAAATGAATTAGTACGTGATCAAGGTTACGTTGGTGGTATTGAATTTCACTACCCGATTATCGGCGAAGTCGGTGGCAACGATAACAAACTAGTTCTTATTCCGTTTATGGATTATGGCGCTGCCTGGAATAAAGGTGGACCAACCAAACGCTTACATTCAGTCGGAATTGGTTTCCACTGGCAACCAATCAGATATATTAAAGCTGATTTCTTCTATGGCCATGATATTAGTAAGGCACGTAAGAAAACTGAATATAATTTACAAGATAGTGGGATTCACTTTAACCTAACTGTAACTAGTTTTTAGCGAATGTATTATTAATTTATATTATGAAGTATTCCTCTATTCATGTTGTTATGCCACGACACTTTATTGTGGCATGGTTTTTGTTTGTTATTATAAGCTTATTTGGCGGATCGGTTGCTGCCAAAGATTTGTTAGCGGCAGCTGAACAGCAATTACAAAATGGTTTTTATCGTGCAGCCTTGTCTACTTACAAACAAGTGCTTGTAGACTCTCAACAAACTGCTTCGTTAGATCAACAACAATTAGCAGAGGCAGGGCTTGGCCACACTTTTTATTTGTCAGACCAACCACAAAAAGCTATCCATCATTTGCAGCGAGCATTGGTATTATCTCAATCTGAAAACAAAGTTAACGGCTACGTGCATTATTATTTAAGTTTAGTACATAGCCAACTTGCAGATACTGAAGCTTTTGAATCTCATTGGCAATATGCCATGACTGACGCCAAACTGCACGCTGACCCCATACTACAGTCTCACTTATACTTGTCTGTCATTAAATGGACCGACGACAAAACTGATTTTGATCAATATTTACAACAAATACAGCAACTACTATCGCAAGCAACACCTTCCCAAGACTGGGGTATTATTTATCTTAATGTTGCTGAACAGCTAATCAAACATCGTTTATTAGAACCAATACAAGGCACTGAACGTGACAGAATTCGTCGTAGTCACCAATATTTACAACAAGCAAAGCAGTATTTGCCAGACACTGCACTACGTCCACAAGCAAAAATAGCTGGCTTACTTGGTATGTTATATGAAGCCGATGAGAGATATCCTGAAGCATTGACGCTAAGCTCGCAGGCATTGCAATTGGCACAGCAAGCATCCGCACAAGACTTGTTACTGTTATATGAGTGGCAAGCAGGGCGCTTATATCATAAATTAGCGCAACAAGAAGCAGCTATTGATAGCTACCGTCGTGCGATTAATCATGTTGAAGCAATACGCCAAGATATTCCAGTACGCTATCAAGACGGCAAATCATCATTCAAAGAATTGTTAGAACCTTTGTATCTAGATTTAGCTAATTTATTGCTGGTTAAAGCAAGTCCTAAGCAAAACAATAAGAAACAAAGCTTACTAAACGAAACTCGCGACATATTAGAACAGCTTAAACAAACTGAATTAGAAGATTTCTTTCAAGATCGTTGTTTAGTTGAGAATGATGCTAAATTTTCTCTGGATGAGATAGATACCAATACCGCCGTATTATATCCAGTGTTATTACCTGACCGGTTTGAATGGCTAATTAGTATTAATGGCCAGTTACACCAATCTCAGATCGAACAATCACGTGATCAACTAGACCAAAAGATTCGTCAATATAGCGCAGATTTACGTAATGTTCGTGCCAGCAATGCGAATCAAGAACTCTATCAATTATTATTCAAACCTATTGAATCTCTGTTACAACAACAAGGTATTAAAACGCTAGTATATGTTCCAGATGGAGTACTCCGCCTGATACCACTTGGCGTGTTATCCGATGGTGATAAATATCTAATTGAAAAATACGCAGTTGTAACCATCCCAGGGCTAAACTTACTAAATGCTCAGATAGAAATAGATCGCTCTGGCAAGAGTTTATTAGTTGGTTTAAGCCACCCACCTGTTGCAGCAGTTGAAAAACTGCCAATAAAAATGTTGACTGAACTAACTGGCTATACTGCAGAACAGGAAACGGATGAGCAACGTAATATTCTAATCAGCAAAACACGCTCAGCTGGTGCTGCAGTAGCACCCACATTAAATAATCGACAAGCACTCCAAGACGACAGAACTAGAACTTTAGAAAAACTGGCAGAAGCACTTGCTCTACCTGGTGTTATTACGGAAATCAAAAAGCTAGCGAAAAGTCTACCTAATACAAGCTTACTAAACCAGGACTTCACCTTAAGCAATTTTCAGCAAGAAACAACAGAAAACGATTATGGCATCGTTCATATTGCTTCCCATGGTTTCTTTGGTGGTGACTCTAAAGACAGTTTTATCATGACTCATGACGAACTGTTAACCATAGATAACCTAGAAAATATGTTGCACGGGCGCAAACAAGATAGTCCTGTCAACATGTTGACTCTCAGTGCTTGCCAAACTGCTGAAGGTGATGATAGGGCTCCGTTAGGGTTTAGTGGTGTGGCTATAAAAGCTAATGCGCAAACTGCACTTGGATCACTATGGCCTATTAGTGATACTGCCGCAGTAAAACTAATGAATAGCTTTTATCAACAATTAATTGTAGAACATCACAGTAAAGCTAAAGCACTACAAATAGCACAACAGGAATTTATCAACGACCCAGAAATGAATAATCCTTTCTTCTGGGCTCCATTTATTTTAGTCGGCCATTGGCAATAACAGGCATAATTAATAAACTAAATATTCTTATCGTATTGGTAAGTTTTACTCTTATAACTGGTTGTAGCAACGTGCCTGACCTTGGAACAGCAGATAACGACGATAAGAACAACTCTGAATTAGTAGTTTAAAATATCACCAACATAACCAGTGAAATTGAGTTATTAGATTCTCATGTTTTTGATTTAGAACTATCCAAAGCTTTAAACAACAAGGTAGATAAAGTTGTTATTCGTTCAACCCTCAACCAATGAGATACCGCCTAGACTGGAGAAATGGATGTATACCGTTAAGGATCACGGCGGCAAAGTTGAATCAAAACCTGACCGTTCGCAGTAATAATAATAAATCTAGTGGGTTAAAGTCCCATCTAAGGAGTTGTCCGTACGCCTTAGTAGCATGAGGAAGCGGCGTCGTGGCAACACGGGGTCGTGAGTTTCCACACAGCAAAAGAGCAGGCC
>JAJFJL010000205.1 GCA_021774055.1 Nitrosomonas sp.
CTGGTTCCTCGCGTGACTGGGCTGCTAAAGGTACGCGTTTGCTCGGCGTTGGAGCGGTGATCGTTGAAAGCTTTGAGCGCATTCACCGCAGCAATTTAATCGGTATGGGCGTGCTGCCATTGCAATTTAAGGTAGGCGAAAGCCGGGAATCACATGGCCTGACCGGTTTTGAAAACTATCAGATTGCCGGTATCGCGGAAAACCTTCAACCTGGCAAAACCCTCACCGTAACTGTAAAAGCCGATGATGGTTCAACCAAAACATTTGAAGTCGATTGCCGTTTGGATACCCCTGAAGAACTGAACTACTACAAGCACGGTGGTATTCTGCATTACGTTTTGCGGCAGTTAGTTTAGAAAACTCAAACCAATTCAGGCTAATTTATTGTGAAGACTAAGTTCATCGACTATATAAAGAATATTTCAATTGGTGACTGGACCATTGAGTATCGCGTTCATGCAACGAAACGAATGTTTGAACGTGATATAAATGAAATCGATATTGTCAATTTGATTGAAAACGGCTTCGTGATAGAGGAGTATATCAAAGATAGACCGTTCCAAAGTGCCTTGGTAAATGGAACTAAGGTTGATGGCACACCCTTGCATATGGTTGTTGCTATTGATTTTAGCTCACAACGACTTTACATTATTACCACTTATAGTCCCGATTCAAATAAATGGATTGAGAATTTTAGTAGGAGAAAAAAATAATGAAGTGTGCAATTTGTCAGAACGGTGAAACTTCTTCAGGTTTCATCACAGTTGTTTTGGAAAAAGGTGAAACAACACTTTTGTTTAAAAAAGTGCCAGCGCAAATTTGCGAGAACTGCGGTGAGGAATACCTTGCCTCAGATATTAATCGAGGCTTATTGGAAAAAGCTAACGATGCAGTTAAACGTGGCATTGACTTTGAAATGCTTCGATTTGCTGCATAGCTTCTAAATCCTTAGGAAGGGAAATGGAAAGACTATTTATTATGGTAGGCTCAATCGCTGCGTTTCTTGGTGTAGCGCTTGGTGCATTTGGCGCGCATATGTTAAAGAACCGCCTTTCTGAAGATTTATTCAACATATTTGAAGTCGGTGTTCGCTACCATTTCTACCATGCTCTGGCCTTGTTGGCTGTGGCTTGGGCCTGCACCCGCTGGCCGGGAAATTTAACCATTCTAAGCGGTTGGCTGTTTCTGGCAGGAATTATTATTTTTTCCGGCAGTTTGTATGCACTAAGTTTATCCGGTGTGCGCTGGTTGGGTGCCATTACGCCAATTGGGGGTCTGGCCTTCCTGGCAGGATGGGTTTGTCTTTTTATCGCAGCGTTTAAGGATTGAAATGAGTACGCCGCCTAATTCCAAATTTAAACCAGCGACTTCAATTCAGGAAGTCCTTGACCGCCTGGACGAAATCATTCAGCAATCTATCCAAAAAGATAACCGGGTGGGTTATTTTGCCGCGCTTTACCGCGAAGTAACTGCTAATGTTCGGGATGGTATCGACGAAGGATTTTTTGAAGATGGTGCACGCATGGAAAGACTGGATAAGATTTTTGCCAATCGTTACCTTGAGGCGCTGCATCAATTTGAAAATAAC
Organism: Nitrosomonas sp.; assembly: GCA_021774055.1. GTDB lineage: Bacteria > Pseudomonadota > Gammaproteobacteria > Burkholderiales > Nitrosomonadaceae > Nitrosomonas. The sequence continues at coordinate 1,589 of JAJFJL010000205.1, forward strand.
CAGAGCCCGACAGAAAGCTGGCGTTATGCTTTTAAATCAACAAGGAAATGGCGGCTTTTGATTTTGCAACAACTATTGCTTGGCATGAACGCCCATATAAATCTTGATCTTGGAATCGCCGCCACCCAAACCAGTACCGGCAATGATCTGCAGGACTTAAGAAAGGATTTTTTTAAAATAAATGAAATCCTAAGTTCACTTACAGATGATATTCAGGAGAAAATTAACGAGCTGTCGCCATTTCTTGGATTGCTGGATAAAATCGGTGGCCGCACAGACGAAGCAATCATGAATTTCAGCATCGATATCGCTCGCGATGAAGCTTGGCAATTCGCCGTTGCTCTCGGCGCATCCGGTGAGAAAATCCGTGCTGAAAAAATCGCCCAGAAAGATGATGATACCGAAGCCCTGGCCGACTTTGTCGCCAACCCCGGTTGGTTCATCAACATCGGCGTCTTTTTCATCCGCCTGTTCGAAACCAAAAATATCGACAAAGCCATTAACGTACTATTCCGAAAGGTGACCACATGACAAACTGCACGATAAAAATAAAGAAACTCACGCCCGACGCGCAAACGCCACAATATGCGCATTTTGGTGATTCCGGCGCAGATTTATTTGCAACCGAAACTGTCGTCTTGAAACCACTGGAACGTGCTGCCGTTGGCACTGGCCTTTCCGCTGAAATACGCCAGGGGTTTGAGCTGCAAGTACGTCCCAAAAGCGGCCTGGCAATAAAAAGTGGCCTCACCGTTCTCAACACTCCCGGAACCGTAGATTTCGGCTACCGTGGCGAAATTAAGGTGATTTTAATCAACCTCAGCAACGAAGAATACACCGTCGAGAAAGACCAGAAAATCGCCCAGCTTGTGGTCTGCCCCGTGGCCTATGCCGACTTCCCGGAAGTCGATGAACTCTCCGACACTTCCCGTGGCGAAGGCGGTTTTGGTTCAACTGGTTTGAATAAGTAAGAACAACGTCATTGCGAATGCCGTATTTCCCTGAGAAGTGAAGCAGTCTCGGTGTTTAGGACCGTTCCGGCCACACGTTTTTTGTGTGGCCGGAACGGACTGCGGGTCGTCTCCTCATTTTGCGGCCTGCTTCCTTCCGCACGGATGTAACTTGGTACAATATTTGCAATTAAAAACGCATGAAAACATGTAAAGGTATCAAGGGTAATGGGGAGAAATGTACACGAAAAGTTTCTCTAGACGCAGACTTTTGTTTCCAACATATTAAACCAACTACAAATAAAAAGTATCCCAATTGGATAGTTAAAGCCTATAAATGGACAAATGAAAATGCCCTTATAACCGCAATTATTGTAGTTATTTTAGGTTTTTGTGGTAATTGGATACTTGCTAATAGGCAAAGTGCTGCAGAACAACAAGATAGATATAAAGATTCTGCACTTAATTTTAGGCCGATTTTAGAATTAACGACTTTCCCAGAGATAAAAACTGCTCATTCTGATTTCTATTTTACTGATGATAGTCTACAACCTTTCTTTTTTGGTCCGATTGGCGTTAGTGGTGAACTTGTGTACCATAATAAAGCAAAAACCGCTATTGCTTTACCAAGAGGTACTTTAATAGGTGTTAGCACAGTAGAGTCTGTGGATTTTCGAGAGCGTTTGCTTTCCAGCACATTTAATAATGTGATAATGGACTTGAATGAATCATCTCCAATAAATCCTAATTGTTCATTATCTATTGATTTTGAAAGTACCCTCAAAGGTACCTTTGGTTCACATAAGGGTATTTTTCATGTTATACAGCTTTATGAAAACGAAGCTAATGTACTTTTTGATGTTTATAACAAATTTATTTTTGGAATTGATACACTAACAGTAGTGCCCACATCAATGCCATATCGTGTTAAAGTTGCAAGACAAGATCTAATAAGTTTAGTAAAGTTCGAGGAAAAACTACCTCCAACATCTTACACGTATTCAAAGTCACAACAAGATAGAGTTTTTAATGCTCTTGCATCCGGAAAAATTGATACAATCAAAAGCGGAATCGAAATCAAAACGGGGCAGACTCAAGTTTTCGATGTTGATGTTAACGAGTTTTGGCGTATCCATACACAGATATCCGCTCTCCCTTATGCGAAAATATTTAATCCAACTGTGTATTTGTGGGTAGATACAATCAGAACTATTGTTGAAATTCCCGATTTGCCATATAAATTTGACTTGGATTTTGATCTTCAAAAGACTTATGACATTCCATTATATATAGGTAATATACGTTATTTAAAGAAGGTGAAAGATAAAGTTTATAAGCATTGTATTGTAGTTTTTGAAGACAGAATTGGTAATAAGTTTCAAGCACAATCAACGAACAAATTAAATATTATCAAGCATAAAATAGAATGGGAAGTGGTTCAAAAGAAAGTTCGGAGTAGAATAAAAACAAATCTGTTAACCCGAAAAAACTAATTAAGGTCTCCTTAAAAAGTCAGCTCGCCCGATAGAATAATGGGTGTTTGAGGAACACGATATGGCTTAAAAGGCATACTTTTAAACATTTTTATCTCAACCGCGCTAATTTTCAAAAAGCACAAAAATATTACCC
>JAJFJL010000206.1 GCA_021774055.1 Nitrosomonas sp.
TTTAGAAGCATTAATTGAAACTGCGCTTGGCATGGCAAATGTCGAAGATATTGCGCGTAATGGTGCCTTAGGTAGATTAGAAGCTTTACATTTTGGCGTGGCAGATTATGCCGCTAGTAACCGTGCTAGAACTACTAATATTGGTGGTCTTAACCCTGACTATCCGGGTGATCAATGGCATGCTGCAATTAGCCGTATGACGGTTGCATGTCGTGCTTATGGCTTACGACCAATTGATGGTCCTTTTGGTGACATCAAAGATCCTGATGGTTATAAACTGGCAGCTAAACGAGCAGCAGCATTAGGTTGTGAGGGAAAATGGGCGATTCATCCTTCTCAAGTTGCACTTGCTAACGAAGTATTTACACCACCAGCTGCCGAAGTTGAAAAAGCAAGACGAATTTTAGTTGCATTAAAAGAAGCTGCTGCACAAGGTAAAGGTGCTGCAGCATTGGATGGACGATTAATTGATGCAGCTTCAGAAAGAATGGCAAATAATGTAGTGAAGGCTGCTGAAGCTATTGCAGCGAAAGAACAATAATTAAATAGTCATCTAGGCCGCACTCAGCGGCCTTTTTTATATGATACCTAGATCTTGCAGTATCTAAGTGTTATTTAGATTTGAAATTTATTGAATCCTAAGGAGCGTGCATGGAATAAACTAGGCAATTAGCGCAGTATTTATGTTCATATTCAAGGCATGTAAACAGGCGCATAGTACGGCTATGTAACTGTTTACATAACGTAGAAGATGGGCATAAATACAAAGCTAGTTGCCTGATTTGTTTCATGTACGTTCCTTAGGTAACAAAAGCTATTAATAGATGAGGAAAATGCATTGAATATTCATGAATATCAAGCGAAAGAAATTTTGGCGGAATATGGTGTCAAAATAGCGGAAGGTGGTTTGGCATATAGTGCCAGTGAAGCTGTGCAACGTGCTAGAGAAATTGATGGTAGCGTTTGGGTAGTTAAGTCTCAAATTCATTCTGGTGCACGTGGAAAAGCCGGCGGTATTAAGGTTTGCAAAACACATGAAGAAGTAAAAGTGGCAGCAGATGCCTTATTAGGTAAAAAATTAGTTACCCATCAAACTGGCCCAGCTGGAAAAATGTGCTCACGGATTTATATTGAAGCGGGTACAAAAATTGCAAAAGAGCTTTACTTATCTTTCTTAATTGATCGTAGTACTGAACGTGTGATTATGATCGGTTCTGCTGAAGGTGGGGTAGAAATTGAAGCTCTAGCGGAATCAAACCCTGATGCGATTAAAAAGATTTATATTGAACCTGCAGTTGGATTACAAGATTTTCAGGCACGCAAGATGGCTTTTGCATTAAATCTTGATACGACATTATTAAATCATGCGGTTAAAACTATTAAAGGTTGCTATCGGGCATTGCGTGACCTAGACGCAAATTCAGTAGAAATAAATCCGTTAGTTGTTACTGAAAGTAACGAATTAGTAGCTTTAGATGCAAAAATGGATTTTGACGAGAATGCTTTATTTCGGCGCCATAAAATTGCAGAGCTACGCGACAATTCGCAAGTTGATTCTCGTGAAGTGGCAGCAGCTGAATCTGGTTTAAGCTATGTTGGCTTAGACGGTGATATTGGTTGCATGATTAATGGTGCAGGATTGGCAATGGCAACTATGGACATGATTAAATTGGCTGGTGGAGAGCCAGCTAATTTTCTTGATGTTGGTGGTGGAGCTTCAGCTGAACGTACTGAAAAAGCATTTCGCTTAGTGTTAGCGGATAAAAATGTAAAAGCAATGTTAGTGAATATTTTTGCAGGTATTAATCGTTGTGATTGGATTGCTGAAGGGGTGGTTACAGCAGTTAAAAATATCGATATGAAAGTTCCATTAGTAGTACGTCTATCAGGTACCAATGTTGAGGAAGGTCGTCGGATTATTGCAGAAAGTGGTTTGCCGATTATTACAGCAGATACATTAGCGGAAGCAGCCGAAAAAGTTGTCAAAGCCCGCAATGAAAAAGTTTCACAGATGAGCAAGGGAGAATAAAGTGGCGGCGTTAATTGATGAAAATACACGAATTATTGTTCAAGGCTTTACAGGAAAGATAGGTACGTTTCATGCTCAAGACATGATTAATTATGGTTCCAAAGTTGTTGGTGGTGTTACTCCAGGAAAAGGGGGGCAACAGCATTTAGGACTGCCTGTTTTTAATACGGTAAAAGAAGCAGTTCAACAAGCTGGCGCTGAAGCTAGTATTATTTTTGTACCTCCTGCATTTGCTGCTGATTCGATTATGGAAGCTGCTGATGCAGGGATAAAATATTGTGTTGCAATAACCGATGGTATTCCTACACAGGATATGATGACGGTTAAAAGTTTTTTACGACGTTTTCCAATTGAGCAACGTATGATGCTAACTGGTCCAAATTGCTCTGGAACGATTAGTCCAGGGAGAGCGATGCTTGGTATTATGCCGGGTCATATTTATGTACGAGGAAATGTTGGGGTAGTGGGTCGTTCAGGCACTTTAGGTTATGAAGCAGCTGATCAAATGCGAATGCTTGGTATCGGTATTTCAACTTCTATTGGGATTGGTGGTGACCCTATTATTGGTAGCTCACATCGTGATATTTTGGAAAAACTAGAACAAGATCCAGAAACCAAACTAGCAGTAATGATTGGTGAAATCGGTGGACCACAAGAAGTTGAAGCAGGAAAGTTTGCTAAGGAAAATATGACCAAACCATTGGTTGCCTATATCGCCGGTTTAACTGCACCAGAAGGTCGCCGTATGGGACACGCAGGTGCAATTATTTCATCAGCGGGTGAAAGTGCGGCAGAGAAAGTGGCAATATTAAAAGACTTAGGTGTGACTATTTGTCCAACCCCTTCTCTAATGGGTGAAACAGTTGCTAAAGTATTAGCTAAAATGTAAGTTAAGGGACAAGGAAATAATAAATCATCCATTTAGACTTGTCCTTTTATTCTTATTTTTCGTTGGTTCTACGGTTACATAGAATAACTATGTGCCCTACGAACCGCCTCAAATCAGAGCAAAATGACTTCGCCTAAATTGGATGATTTATTATTTCCTCATCCCTAAATTAATATCGACCCTCCTCATGTGTGGGTCGATATTGATGACCAGTTTAAGCAACTGTATGAGGCGATTGATTAAGCAAATCAATAATTCCTTGTAATGCAATAACAACAGCTTGATGTCTTATCGTGTTTCTATCACCATTTAAATATTGTGTGTTGCAAACAGCTAAGCTATTTTTAATTGCCCACCCTAAACAAATCATACCAACTGGTTTATTTGTTGTACCACCACCTGGACCAGCTATTCCAGTGATAGAACAGCTTACTTGCGCATTACTATGGGTAATTGCACCGGCAGCCATCTCTTGTGCGGTTGGTTCAGAAACAGCACCATATTTGGTTAAGGTCGCTGTGCATACTCCCAACATTTGTTGTTTTGAAATATTACTATAAGTAACAAAACCTCGCTCGTACCAAGTAGAACTACCTGGAACACTTGTGACTGTTTGCCCTAACCATCCTCCCGTACATGATTCAGCACTTGCCATCATCAATCCTTGTTGTTTAAGTAATATTCCTGTTTGTTGAGCAAGTTGGTACAATTCTGCATTATTCATAGAAGTATTTGTTTTTTTTATGAAAATTTGTCTTGAGTGTTTGATATGCCTAATACTAACCTGATTTATTTGTTACATAAGATAACAAGATAATTTTATATGTATTTGCAATTTCACAGAGAGTTATAATAATTCATTTAATGATACGCCATAATCTTATGAACTAGTGCCTTGTACAGGGTAAGCGCATTAAAACGGATAACGTATGTATATACAATATGTTACAGCATCAATGTTTTTCTTTTAGAACGCTGTAACCGATTGAATTTAAATCTGAATAAGTTTTTAATGCGATTATCTTGGTGCCTTGTACTCTAAATAACCAGGAAAAGTAGTTTACACCTTAGATATAAAAAAGTTTCTTTGATACTTATTTATCTCTCTCTTGTCATTCCTGCTAGAAACATGCAGGAATGACTATGGTGTGTTTTATATCAGATATTTTTAATATCGTTCCAATATAAAATCGTGGTTTTTTAAAGAATGTAAACAGAATATTGAAGGATGCTCAGTTCTGTACTAATGCGAATTTGCATAAGCAAGGATTAAGCAAATTGCACCAAGCATGTTACGATAAGCTGTTCCGTTTTCTACGTTGCTAAGCTTATTTTTTCTTTTTCGGTTCCAAAAATGAAATCTAATTACAATATTATTTTTATAATTCGTTATTTTCTAGTTATTGTGATGGTATTTACATCACTAACTATATTTGCTAATCCACATGAATATGTCCTAGATAATGGCCTTAAATTAATTGTTAAGGAAGACCGTAGGTCACCAGTTGTTGTTTCACAAGTCTGGTATCAAGCCGGGAGCATTGATGAATTAAATGGTGTTACAGGTGTTGCTCATGTTTTAGAACATATGATGTTTAAGGGGACAGAGAAAGTTCCTAGCGGGGAATTTTCAAAAAAAATAGCAGCCGCTGGTGGGCGTGAGAATGCTTTTACTGGTCGTGATTACACTGGCTATTTCCAACAGCTTCATAAGCAACACCTTCCGTTAGCTATGGAATTAGAAGCTGATAGAATGCGTAATTTAATTTTAACGGAAGCAGAGTTCTCAAAAGAAATAAAAGTCGTGATGGAAGAGCGACGTCTGCGAACAGATGATAATCCGCGCGCATTAGTATATGAAAAAATGATGGCAGTTGCTTATCAGGCGCATCCGTATAAACATCCGGTTGTAGGTTGGATGAATGATTTAGAAAATATGCAGGTGCAAGATACGCAGGAATGGTACGACCTTTGGTATGCACCTAATAATGCAATTCTAGTAGTTGTAGGTGATGTTGATGCTAATGAAGTATTCAAATTGGCAAAAAAATATTATGGTCAACTTGAGTCACGTCCTTTGTTATCTCTGATGGAGCGTAAACCGCAAACCGAACCACCACAAGTTGGGATTAAACGTTTAACAATTAAAGCACCAGCGCAATTGCCTTATATTATTATGGGTTACCATGCCCCGACGCTCCAAGATGTAGTTGCTGATTGGGAACCTTATGCATTAGAAATATTAGAAGGAGTTTTAGATGGCAATGCATCGGCACGGCTTAATCAAACCTTGGTACGCGACAATCAAATTGCTAGTTCAGCAGGTGCAGGTTACAGCCTAACCGCACGCGGTGGTAGCCTATTTTATCTGTCTGGAACACCTAGCGAGGGTAAAACAGTTGTTGAAATTGAACAAGCTTTGCGTGATGAGATTAAACGTTTAATAGAAAATGGAGTAACTGCAGAAGAGCTTGCACGCATCAGAGCACAAGTTGTTGCTAGTCATGTATTTCAGCGTGATTCAATTTTTTCTCAGGCAATGCAAATTGGTCGATTAGAGAGTATTGGCTTGTCGTATCGTGATCTTGACACGATATTAGAAAAATTACAGGCGGTTACAGCTGAACAAGTACGTGATGTTGCGAAAAAATATTTGCAGGACGATAATTTGACTGTGGCAACTCTTGATCCACAACCATTAGAACAAAGAAAACCGTCTGTTGCATCTGGTGAGTTGCGTCATTAGAGAAAATAAATCGTTGAATCTGGGTGATAGTACACAATATGAAATAGAAGTTTTTAGTAACTTATATATGTGTAGTATCGTTTTTTGTTTCCACATGGGAATATACACAGAATTTAAATGGCAACAGTACTTGTTGATAAACAGTTAATTTAGTATGTATTACCATATAAATGTGTGGAAACAATTACGAAGATCACCCAGAAAGAAACTAGGTTACTAAAAATACTGATACATTAAGCTAATGTATCCAGCTAAAAAAATTACGGAAATTATAATTACAAGTTGTTTCATTTTGTCAGTTCCTTGAAAATCAAAATAATTTAAGTACATTCCTAAGGCTATTAATAATAGCATTAAACCTAGATCCTGCAAGTTATTGCACATTATATGTACGATAACCTGTGGAATCTAAGTTAAACAAACATTTATTTTATAACAAAATAGAATCTAGTTATTCACATAATTAGTGGTTAAATAATCGATACACTATAAAATCAGCCTATGCTTTATACCTTGTTACGCCCATTATTATTTAAACTTCCACCTGAAACCGCGCATCGCGCTACTTTTTATTTAATTGAGCAGGCTAGAAAGCTGGGCTTGCTTCCCGGTCACCCGTTTGCTTGTCAACCACGTCATCTTATGGGGCTTGATTTTCCTAATCCGGTTGGGTTAGCTGCAGGGTTAGACAAAAATGGAGAGTATTTGGATGCTTTGTCGGCGTTAGGTTTTGGTTTTATTGAAGTTGGTACAGTTACACCACAACCGCAACCAGGTAATGCATTACCTAGACTTTTTCGTATTCCACAAGCGGAAGCCATTATCAATCGCATGGGATTTAATAATCATGGCGTAGATCAATTGATTGATAATATTAAAAGTGCTAACTATAAAGGTATTCTTGGCATTAATATTGGTAAGAATTTTGCCACACCGATAGAAAAAGCAGTAGATGATTATTTAATTTGTCTGCGTAAAGTTTATGACTATGCAAGTTATATTACGATTAATATTTCTTCACCTAATACTAAGAATTTACGCCAATTACAAAACACGGAAGAGCTTGAGAATTTATTACAGCAATTAAAATCAGAACAAAAGAAATTGACCGGAACTTACGGTAAATATACACCGTTGGTAATAAAGATTGCGCCTGACTTAGAACTTGAGCAGATTGATGCACTGGCTGGTTTACTGTTAAAACATCAGGTTGATGGTGTGATTGCTACTAATACAACACTTTCTCGTGTTGGTGTAGAGAAATTTGCTAATGCACAACAAAGCGGTGGATTAAGTGGTGCACCACTTGCCCCACGTGCAACTGCGGTTATTCATCGATTGCAAACAACTTTGCAGGGGGTGATTCCTATTATAGGTGTAGGTGGCATTATGTCAGCCACTGATGCAAAAGATAAAATAGCAGCTGGTGCAAGTTTGGTACAAGTTTATAGCGGACTTATTTATCATGGCCCTAATTTAGTGCGTGATGCGGTGCAGGTCGTTTGTTTAGGAACAGACATAAAATAGCGCGGTCACATAGCTTTGTCTTTATTTCATCTTATGCATTATGTAAACAGTTACGTAGCCGTGCGAAGTATATACAATTTGAATATATGCCAGTGGTACAAGTTATTTCATACTTGTTTCGTTTCTAGTCTACGAATGTAATTCACTTTTGAATCATAACTTAAACAAATCATTGTTTTATTGCAGTTAATTATTTAATAATCAAGGGGTTAGCATAATCATGGTTGTTATACGTAAAGATAAAAATATTAAAGAAGCAGATAAGAATGTTAAAGAGATAAATTACTCATGGGAGGGTAAGGATAAGTTTGGCAAGTTAATCAAAGGTGAAATGCGAGCAGCTGGGACGGTTGTGGTAACTTCACGTTTGCGGCGACAAGGTATTCGAGCTGTAAAAATTGCTAAGCTTAGATCAAGCGGTAGTATTACGGATAAAGATATTACATTGTTTACTCGGCAGCTAGCCACAATGATTAAGGCAGGTGTTCCTTTATTACAGGCTTTTGATATTGTTGGTAAAGGCCATAGCAATCGTGCAGTTGGAAAATTATTAATGGATATTAAAGCTGAAGTGGAGACGGGGAGTAATTTGGCTGATGCTTTTCGTAAATACCCACTTTACTTCGATGCTTTATTTTGTAATTTAGTAGCAGCCGGTGAAGCGGCAGGTATTCTTGATAGTCTATTGGATCGCCTAGCGACATATAAAGAAAAAATTCAAGCAATTAAGGGGAAGATTAAATCAGCATTGTTTTACCCAATATCAATTATTGTAGTTGCCTTTGTAATTACCGCAGTCATTATGATTTTTGTAATTCCTACCTTTAAAGACTTATTTGAAGGATTTGGTGCCGATTTGCCAGCACCAACATTATTCATTATGTCAATCTCAGATTTTTTTGTTGAATATTGGTGGGCTATTTTCAGCTTGCTTGGTGGAGGTATTTACGGCTTCCTTTATATTTGGAAACGCTCAGTTCCAGTACAACGAGTTATGGATAGATTGATATTGAAACTGCCTGTTTTTGGCGGAGTAATTCGTAAAGCTACGATGGCACGCTGGGCGCGCACACTTTCTACTATGTTTGCGGCGGGTGTTCCTTTAGTTGATGCTTTAGATTCTGTTGCAGGTGCGGCAGGTAACTATGTTTATTATGAGGCTACTAAATCTATACAAATGGAAGTTAGCACCGGCAACAGCTTAACGTCATCAATGGCGAATACCAATGTATTTCCAAGTATGGTCATACAGATGGTTGCCATCGGAGAAGAGGCTGGCTCATTAGATGCTATGCTTAGTAAAGTGGCTGATTTTTTTGAGGCTGAAGTAGATGATGCGGTGGATGCTATCTCTAGTTTAATGGAACCGGTTATTATGGTGGTACTTGGAACTTTAATTGGTGGAATGGTTATTGCAATGTATTTGCCAATCTTCAAAATGGGTGCAGTGGTCGGTTAAAACCTAGCTAATGATGCTTTATTCAAACTTAGAATAACTAGGCATTTCATTGTGTTATATTAAAAATAAAATGGAGTAATTAATGTCGCTTATACAATTATTACAAGATACACCACTCTTTTTTATTTCATTCTGTGCATTAATTGGTTTAATTGTCGGAAGTTTTCTGAATGTTGTTATCTATCGGCTACCAAAAATGATGGAACAAACATGGCATCAGCAATGTGCTGAATTACGTGGAGAAAGTATTAATAATAGACTAACTTTTAACCTTGTAACTCCTCGTTCTAAATGCCCTGATTGTGGCCATAAAATTACAAGTTTAGAAAATATTCCAATTCTTAGCTATTTATTTCTAAGAGGGTGCTGTTCTCAATGCCACAAAAGAATTTCTTGGCGTTATCCTTTGGTTGAATTGATAACCTGTCTTATTAGTGGTTTTGTTGCTTGGCATTTTGGTTATGGGTTAATAGCAATTGCCGCATTAGTTTTTTGTTGGGCGCTGATTGTATTGACATTGATTGATTTAGATACGCACCTTCTTCCTGATGATATAACGTTACCCCTATTATGGCTAGGTTTGTTAGTTAATTTAGGCGGTGGCTTTACTGATATAAATTCCGCAATTATTGGTGCAGTTATTGGATACCTAATTTTATGGACTGTTTTTTGGAGTTTCAAGCTTGCTACCGGTAAGGAAGGAATGGGGTACGGTGATTTTAAGTTATTAGCAGCAATTGGAGCATGGTTTGGTTGGAGCATGCTACCGTTAGTTATTTTACTTTCTTCCTTGGTTGGTGCAATTGTGGGTATTACCTTGATAGTTATCACAAAACATAAAGCCAGTGCGCCAATACCATTTGGCCCATTTTTAGCTGGTGGCGGATTGATTGCATTATTCTGGGGAAACCAAATTAATCATATGTATTTTTCATTACTTTAACGTATGAGTTTTGTTATTGGTCTTACTGGTGGGATAGGCAGTGGAAAAACAACTGTGGCAAAGTTATTTGCTGGTTTTGGAATTGACATTATTGATACAGATGAAATAGCGCATAAACTTACTGCTTCAGGTGGGGCTGCTATTTCTTCCATTAGAAAACAATTTGGTGACGATTTTATTACTGTTGATGGTGCGTTAAATAGAAACAAAATGCGACAATTAATCTTTGCAACAAATGATAGTCGACAAAAACTTGAAAATATTTTACATCCATTAATTCTTGCAGAAGTAACTTATTGTGTTACACAGGCAAACTCTTCTTATGTGCTGGTTGTTGTACCATTATTATTTGAAACCGATGACTACTATAAAATAATTAAACGAATATTAGTTGTCGATTGCGATGAACAATTGCAAATTACTCGTACAATTATCCGCAGTAAATTAGAAAAACAAGAAGTTAAAGCTATTATGGCGGTGCAGATTTCACGACAAGATCGTTTGCAGAAAGCAGATGATGTTATTTTAAATAATAAGGACATGGCTTGTTTACAAAAACAGGTTAGTAAGCTTCATCACGACTACCTAGCTTTATCTTTGTTATGTTAACTTAACAAGAAGAATAAACCATGTTGATTTAGATGGATTTTTTTAATCTATATATGAGGGGAAAATAATTGTTATTTTTATCAATTGATATGGTTGTAAAAAAAGCTTATGAAATCCTATAATAGCCTTGTTAAATTTGCGAGTATAGTGCAATATGTCGACTATTTAATACTTCTGCGATCCTACAAGAAACTATCGTGATTTACTATGAACACCCACTAAACGAACGTATCCGTATTTTATTGCGACTTGAAGAGTTATTTAATAAAATCGATTTCTTCTCTTCCAAGGACACTGCAATTGAACATCATGCAACTCTGATGGCCTTATTTGAGGTTCTTGATGTAACCAGTAGAGGAGACATTAAATCAGATTTATTACAAGAATTAGAGCGACAGAAGCAGATATTAGAGGTATTGCGTAGCAACCCAACAATTTCAGAAGATGCTTTAGACAAAATACTTAAAGATATACAGATAACATTTCGTAGTATGTTAAATATTTCTGGAAAAGTTGGTGAACATTTGCGCTCAAATGAGTGGCTAATGAATATTAAACAACGTGCTGGTATTCCTGGTGGTGCTTGTGAGTTTGATTTACCATCTTATCATTATTGGCTGCATTCAAACCCTGAATTACGACGCTACGATTTTGACGAATGGCTTATTCCACTAACACCAATTCGTGATGGCTTAAATATTGTGCTTTATTTGTTAAGAAGTAGTGGAAAGAACTCCAATCATGTTGCAGAACAAGGAGTTTTTCAGCAAGCTGGGGCATGTAATACAGCTAATATGCTACGCTTGAGAGTTGATGATAAGTTCCCTTGTATACCAGAGATTAGTGCTAATAAATATGCACTTAATATCCGTTTTATTTCCTCCAAGCCAGGACAAAAAATAAAAGCTTATGAAGGTGATGTTACTTTTGATTTAACTTTTTGTAATTTATAACCCCTGGATTCTGTAACTATCTGCAGGATATAGTACCTTGTGCCCTAAATAATCAGGAAAATCTGCCACAGATTTTCCTGGTTATTTAGGGCACAAGGTACTAGCAGGATTATTTTAATGGCAATTTAGCAATCTCTTCATCTTCAGCTTCATCATTTACTCGCCGAATTCCAAAGGAAACTCCTGGTGGAATTCTCATTTCAAGATTAATACTGCTAATTCGATACTTAGAATTACGTTCTTTTAAAATCGTATTAACTCGTTCTTGTTTATCTACAGCTTTAATAATAGTGTCGGCAATTATTTCATCACTGCTAAATTCGGCAGTCTTTTCTGCTACTTTGTTCGATAATTTTTTTGCTTTATCTAAAAAACTCATACTAACCTCTTGGTTGCATACTTAGCACGATCATAGTTTCGGTTTTATAGTGTGATAGTTTTTCACTGTGATCGTTCATATGCCAACACAGGCGATAGCCATTTTTCTGCCTCATCTAGTGTCCACCCTTTACGCCGCGCATAATCCTCCACTTGATCTTTGCCTATTTTACCCACAGCAAAGAAAGTTGCATCAGGATGTGCGAAATAAAAACCTGATACGGCTGCGGTAGGGAGCATAGCATATGATTCAGTTATAACAATGCCTGCATTATTGCTAGCATCCAGCAACTTAAATAACGCTCCTTTTTCTGTATGGTCAGGGCAGGCTGGATATCCAGGTGCTGGACGAATACCACGATATTCTTCTTTAATCATTTG
>JAJFJL010000207.1 GCA_021774055.1 Nitrosomonas sp.
AGCTGGGGCTTATACACCACGCAATGAACATGTGGTTACCCAACACGAACCGTGGCATCACTACGCATCTGAATCGAGCAATTGATGCGACGGGACTTTCACCCGCAAGATTAAGGCCTTGTCGGCCGCTACCCTGACCCAGTTATTTTAAGGGTCCAATTTGTAGAAGAAGCTGGAAAAGTTATTACAATTATTGCGAGGCAAATTTATGAATATAGTGAGTTGGACTCAATGTGACTCTAGAAATGATATGCTGGCTCGCTTATCTATGGTTGATAGTCAGGTTTTTGATGAATTGATAACTGAAGATGCTAATACTTGGGGGTATTTAACGCTTAATAAAAAAAAATGCATACCTATTGGCTTTGCTAACGTTGGATTGTCACCAGAAATCTTTCTACACAATAAAATGCTTTATGTTGGCATCACTGATACTGTGGCTGGATTCGATGTAAGCAGAGGGCAATTAATTTTTAGCTATAAAGCTCCGACAGTATTCCATAAATTCATTAATATTGATGAAGAAAACGTTATTTTTCAAGATGAAATGGGGTTTATTGGGTTAACTCATAATGGAAATGAGAAGTGGGTTAAATTGTGTTCTGACATAATAGATACGTGCTATTTTAGTAAAAACACTATTTATGGTGAAACACTTGATGGAGAGAAATTTAAGTTTTCTATAACATAGACGCACAAACAACAAAGGGGACGCTACCTTTTACTTTCTATAACCATCCAAAAAATAAATGCTTTTAATCAATAATTCGCATTTAAAGGGTAGCGTCCCTTTTATCATTAATATGATTCATTTCCTCTGTGGAAAACTAAAATTCGATTACCCACTACATTTCACATAGAGCCAAATGGGAGTTATGTTCGGGTTAAAATTCAGGTGGCGGTATTTCCAAAAAAATGGTTTATTGGTTGTGACGGTTCAAAGCACAGCCAGCTCTTTATTGGAAAAGCGTCGCTCGGTATTGTTGCGGTGTTCAAGCTTACGTTCCAAGTCCTGAATGATGAGCTGGCTGAATTTAATGTTGGTGAAGACCGAGGCACTTTCGAGCCCCCCTGGACTGAAGACATTGATCTCCATCAACTTATTGCCGACGATGTCCAGTCCTACAAAAAACATACCATCATGTAATAGTTGTGGGCGGATAAGTTCGGCAAGCTCGAGAATTTCATCGTTGATGTTGGCAGGTGCCGAGCGAGCACCGGCAGTTATATTGCTACGCATATCACCGTTACTACGTACCCGACGCAGAGCGGCATATTTTCCTTTATGACATAGTGGGCGGCCATTGAGCATAAACAGACGGGTGTCACCATGCACGGCTTCGGGTAGGTATTCCTGGGCAATGATGTAACCATCACGTGAAACAGCATCAATCATCTGGTTGGCATTAGGCATGTCTTCTGGCCGGAATAAAAAAACATTGCGTCCACCTGAGCCAAACAGCGGTTTGAGGACAATGGTGCCACCCATTTCCGCGCTGAAATCTTTGATCTGTTGGCGGTTGCGAGTGATCAAAGCGGCGGGACGCACCTCGGCCGGGAACTGTTGTAGATAGAGTTTGTTGACGGCCTCGGTTAGTCCATCAGGATCATTTACTACCAGTACTCCCAGACGCATGGCAAAACGGGCAAAGTTAACGCCGGCCAATCGTGCCCATGGTCGAGTGGTGGCATCTTCAGATGGATCGTTGCGCAACATCATGACATCCAGTTCTGTAAGATTTATGTTTTTTCTAATAGCATCTTTGCCGAGTAAATCCTCGAGATAGTTTTTGCTTGAACGGTGGCCTTTTTTGGCAACCCGCGTTGCTATTGCATGCACGTTTTCATCAGTCTCATAACAAAAGTCACTGACACTGATGTACCAGGCCTCATGCCCCATATTGGTTGCAGCCTGCACCAGGAGGGTGGTGGTATAGCCTGGCTGTTCGGTTTTGATATCGTTGACGACAAAGGCGATTCTCATATCATATATTCCGCATAATGTGGGCGAGGTTAGGGTCCAGTTTTAATGCATTTAGGCGCTGTTGTGCCTGCTTGTCACTGAGATAACGAGGGCTGATAGCGATAGGTTTTAATACCTCGCGCCAACGCAGTTCGTGTAATAGCGGCAGGTGCTCAAGACTGATTTTGCCGCTGTAAAGAATATCGAGTTCCTGATCGGTTTGCAGATAATTGATTACATCAATCAAACCGCGCAGGTAGACCATATCCTTGGTATAACCGCCACCACGATAGACACGCATGGTAATGGTGAAGGAGGTAAATGGTTTGAAACCATAGCCTTGTTGCAGCATGGTGAATGTCTCAACGAAATCGGCGCCTGCAATAATGCTGTCGACGGCCAGGACCCTACCGGCCAGCAATTGCAGTCGGTCTATTGTCAGCCCACCGCAAAGATATTCTGCCAATACAGCCAGTCCTTCCTGCAGTTCTTCATAACCAGCCACACCGGCGTAGAGTTGTTGCAGGGGCTGTTTTTTGCCGTTGTGATAGGTGAGCGCATGGGTGCCTATCTCATGATTAAGGGTGGCGGCCAGTCTAGTTTCGGAGACGTGGGCATCACTGCCGATGAGAAAGTTTCCGTGCGAGACCAGGATGCCGGTGATGTCATCGCGTACTTCTACCTTGGCAGCCAGCGAGGCATCGGCCTGTTGGTAGTAAGCGACCTCTTGGCGTGCTTTTTCAGCAAATTGTTCTGCATCCAATAGTTCACCTGTTGTTGTCTGCTTAGTGCTGGGCTGGGCCAGGATATGTTTGGCTGTGTCCAGCAAGGATTGATCAATCTGGCCAAATAGCTGGATGCTGCCATGCAGGAACTGGGGCGTATTTCTATCATTCAAGAGTGTGATCTGACGATCCAGTTCTTCGCGTTTGCTGGCAAAAAAATCTGCCAGGGTCGGGTCTTCAATTTTTTCCAGTGGTGCCTGATAGAGCTGGCGTTTTAGCAGCGCCGGGTCGGCACTGCGAGGCCGGTAGTGAAATTCGGGTGTTTGACCAAAGTTACTTTGTTGAAAATTGAGCCAGGTTTCATGGGCGTTGACCGGGGTGACGTGCAACAACAGGTCAAAATTCTCACTAACCTTGGCCAGTTGTTGGTCTGTGTCCTTCACGGCTTTGGTCATGGCGCGGCGACCCAGCTCATGATAGTGGGCAGGTTTATAGTAGGTGTTGTGATGGCTGAAACTGTAGCAGACCTTCTTTAGTGTCTGCGTCAATGCATGGCGCATAATGCGCATGGCGAAGGGCAACACCTCACCGCTGCTCGGATCACGATAAACCGGTTTGATTTCCAGGCCTAGATAGCTGCATTCATATTGTTGCATCTGTTCGGTCGACAGTAACGCTGGCAGGCTTGGCGGTGAGCAATCATCCTGATAACTCACTTTTACGCTCGCTGCCTGTTTGCGTAGGCTGACCTTTTGCAGTGCATTGTCAAAACTATCTAACACCCTATTGGGTGTATTTTGCCGTGGGGCATATAAATGAAAGCTGGGCTTTACTGGCTGTTCCGTTACATCACTTTCCTTACCTGCCCATAGTTCGATCAGCAGGAAACCGCCAAAGGCAGCGCTCTGGGTTTTAACAATATGGCTTACCAGTTCGTTGATTTTGTCCTGCAATGCAGGATCAGCCGTTGTTTCTAGATAGGAGGCCTGGCCAAGCAGTAGCGCTTCGGTGCCTTGATCGTTGCGCTCAACAGGGCGGCGATAAAGACACAGAAACGGCAGTTGTCGGTCGATGTGAACACGACCGTGTTTATGCAGCTTGCGGCGCACGGATTGGTTATTGGTCAGCTGCTGGCTTATCTCATTGATAAGCTCATCTGTGATGGTATTTGCTGCACCGCTGCTCATGTCATCGCCACTAGCGTTTCTTTAATGCCAGGCAGGGTGCTGGCTAAAGCCTGGCGGATGGCCTGCACTTTTATAGGGTCACCCATGCCGCTCCATTCATCCATGTAGAACTTTTTAAACTCCACCGACATGACACAGGCCACTTTGGGATAATGGCTGTGTACCCATCTGGGGAACTGGCGGCCAACAAATTTGACGTTTTCCCTAACGTCTAAATGGTGGCCGATGAAGTCGAAAGCTTTTAGGTCATGGATGAACCGGTCTACTACGGGACACCAGTATTCTCTATCCATGGTGCCGGTACCGATGTTTACCTCTGGGTTGAGCTGAGGGTTTTGCGGCGGTGCATCCGGGCCATCACGACGATGGTTGTAGGCGTGCAGATCAAACACCACAAAGCGGCCATGACGTGCCTGCATCTGATCGAACAGTTTACGCAGCTCGACATAGAAAGCATCGTATTCTTCAAGCGAACGAATCTGCATCTCGTGGGTGGGTGGCGTCTTCCACAGCTCCAGCCCCCAGGCATCTTCTGGCGACATGTACATCGCTTCTTCACGGGCACGGTTGAGATCAATTTCAAAGCGGGAGCGCTCCGGCAGAATGTAGTTGTCGGAAATGCTGATCCAGGCGTCGGTGAAAGGATCTTCTTCGCGCAGACGGGTCTCTTCATCCAGCGCCATGATTTCACGTAGTTCATCGCGCAGGGCGTGTCCAGAGTGCACGGCCGTGACCATTAGCGGATCAGTGCCACTGTGTTCATACCACAAGGGGTGTTCTTGATTCTTTGTATCAGACATGTTTGAATAAACGCCCTTTTTCTACAAGAAGAAAAGTTCTGAAAGTTTAATCAGTTATCAAACTATACTAATTCCCAAAAACTGGATCACCATTTAAGATAGAAAATCAAGTGATCAGCCAGCTTGTTTTATCAGAAATTGAAAAATAATGACAAAACAAGCTGACGGACCCCTTGAACAGCCCTTTGAACACAAATTTTACATTTCCTTAACTAAAAACTTATCCAGCTGATTGGCAAAAGCACCGCGATCACTCTGGCTCAACGGTGCCGGCCCACCCGTGTCAACACCACTTGACCGGAGACTATCCATAAAATCTCGCATGGTTAGACGTGCCTTAATATCATCTGCCGTATAGCGTTCACCTCGCGGTGTCAGTGCATGGCCACCCTTTTCTATCACCTCTGCTGCCAGTGGAATATCACTGGTAATTACCAAATCGCCAGCATTTAGTCGCTTAACAATTTCATTATCTGCCACATCGAAACCCGCCGTGACATGCAAAAATTGGATATAAGGCGAAGGCGAAATACGCATGGCATGATTAGCCACAAGTATCATTTGAGTCTCGGTACGTATCGCCGCTTTAAACAAGATATCTTTAATCACTACAGGACATGCATCTGCATCAACCCATATTTTCATATTAAAATTAAATCACTTTTTGTTGAGCTACTTATTTTGATCAAACAACTAATAAGATTTGCCATATGGAACAATCCGTTGTGCAGTATGTGTGCAATTACTTGCAGGATCTAGGTATTAATACGACATGTATTCATAGTTATTCTCAAACTATTATTAATATCCCCTAGAACAGTGCGACAAACTATCACACTTGGCAAATTCTTTGCAAGAAAGGATCAGGTACAACATTAATACATATTGGCTGTATTGGCCTTCAATCATTGTTGCAATGTTGTACCTGACACTTTTGCCTATAACACCTTTCCTCTGAACTCTTTATGAAACACCAATAAATGTCAAAAATTCACAAACATAGTAACAGCCAAGACATGGTTCATCTGGTCGGGGCGAGGGCTTTGTGGGCGGTTAATAAATTGGTTTAAATAACCCATCTCTACACTGGTTTTTTTATTCAAACGATAACCAATCCCTGCAAATCCCCAATTTTGATTTAAGCCGCTTCTGATTCCCGTATCCATTGAATTCAAATCAATAAAAATTTCATTCCATACAACAAAACTGAACCTTGGTGAAACAGATGGCATAGGGGTTGATAATTTAAACATTTGCCGATAACGATACGCAACATCAGAACTACCGGGGATATCGAAAAAACGTTGTTCAAGACGGGTGCGGCTAATGACGGTACCAAATGAATAATTGTCTCTCAATGACAACTGCTGCCAAACCCTATGGTCATTAAACGGGCGTTTAAGCGCAAGCGGGCGGCTGGTTGGAACCCAATCATAGCCCAACCAAACAGTAACTTTATCATTGATCGCATAGCCGATACCTGGTCGTATTAAGGCCTGGGTAAAGCGAGTGGAGTTATCGCCAAAACGCCCTTGAGCAAAAAGCTTATATTTCAAGTTTGGGTTGATCCTAGACATGCCACCCGTCATTTCAATAGCAGCCCAGCTATGAAAGTCTTCAACTCTGTCCCCAGCCAAGGCCGGGACTGTAAGCATCAAACCAAGTGCTGTTGATACGATAACCGCACTTAAATTTTTAAACATAATACCCAGATTCTGCAAGTAATTGCACATATACTGCATAACAGATTGTTCCATATATCAAATTTTATTCTTTGGGAATATCAATAAGTATTCCACGCAGTATATGCACAATTACTCGCAGAATCTAGGTAATATTTAGCCGATACGAATGCCTCATCATTCATTTGATCCGAATCTAAATTTAGCAACCAATAAGTTTTGTTTGAGATTACCCGTTAAACCGACTTATCAACGCATTAGTCTAAGAAATCGAGTGATCGACTCACATGCTAAGCGCGAACATCATTATAAACTTGCCCACGCAACCACCAGACCCTAAAACGCTACCCAAGTATCATACGTTGTTCAGAATAACTGCGAAATACATTACGCATCAGGCTTGACAAGCGTGGTCGGATAAATTAGCCGTATGACCTCTGAACGTGTCAGCAATAGTGTCTTCATCCAAAGTCCTTCAGTACGTTAATATGCGTAGTTACACAACGACCCAGTGCATCCAACGCATAACCCCCTTCTAACACAGACACAATGCGACCTCCGGCAACCTTATTGGCCAAGGCTTTAATTTGCTGCGTCACCCAAACATAATCAGCATCATCCAATTGTAGTTGTGCCAGACAGTCATCCCGATGTGCATCAAAACCGGCGGAAACAAACACTATTTGTGGCTGAAACTGTTCTAACGCAGGCAACCAGTGATCAGTAATCGCGTCACGGAAAATCACGCTATTAGTACCCGCTGGCAGCGGCACATTGACCATATTCTGACGATGACTATCTGCGCCGCAGTGGGGATAGAATGGATGCTGAAAGGTAGAACACAGCATGACCCGCTCATCATTACAAAAGATTTCTTCCGTACCATTACCATGATGCACATCAAAATCAACAATCGCAACCCGTTGCAAACCGTAACATTCGAGTGCATGTGCCACACCCACAGCGATGTTGTTAAACAAACAAAAGCCCATCGCACGGGATGATTCGGCATGGTGACCCGGCGGGCGCACCGCACAAAAGGCATTCTCCACTTGATGCGTCAACACTAACTCAACGGCCAACACCACTGCCCCCGCCGCACGTAAAGCCGCATTTAATGAATAAGGATTCATCGCCGTATCTGGGTCAAGATATACCAATCCACTTGCCGGTGACGCCTGCTGCACACTTTCGATATAGTCAGTGGTATGCACCCGCGCCAACTGCTCAATGGTTGCCAGTGGTGCTTCATGACACTGCAATTGATCCAACAACCCACAAGCCTGCAATTGCGCCGCAATCACCGCCAGCCGTTGTGGACATTCTGGATGACCAGATCCCATCTCATGTTTGAGGCAATCTGGGTGACTAATATAAGCCGTCGATAATTTCATTGGTTTATCCAGTAATATTGGCTGGTTAATTGGAGAGTATTGTGGCTGTAACAGATAAACGTGAATTTAAAGGTAAAACAACAAAAGAAAAATGTTATTTTATTAGTAGCTTAGACGCTAAGCAAGGCAGGTTATTAGATGCCACTGGGGAGTAGAGAACAATCTGCATGGACATTAGATTATGCATTTGATGAGGATTCTCAACGAACTAGAATAGGTAATATCGCTGCTAACATGGCAATTATCCGTCATGTCTCGACTAATTTACTTGCATCAGAAAACACAGCTAGGGTTGGAGCAAAAAATAAAAGACTTAAAGCTCGTCAGGTCCAATATGATACATATACTTAGCGCGGTCATGATTTCGGTTTTCTAGAAGATTATTTTTGCCAGTATCAGCATTACCAAAACAATTACATAGATGACTATGCGCTTGTTTCAACGCCTTGTTCTTGACAAAAATTATAACCCTATAAAATCGAAACCATGGCCGCGCGAAGTATAACAACCCCCACCTAAATAATAACTTTCTTAGAATACCAAGCCGTGACCGTATCCAACCATGCAAAGTAGCATTGGAACTGATAAAGCAGTGTTAGTGCGTGATGCTAACAACGCTGTTTTTTTAGCACTTGCAATTACATCAGCACTATGTTGCTTACCATCAAGACCAAGAATTTTCTTTTGATTCGGCCAGATAAGCACCCAAACATTAAATAACATGATGGTGCCTAACCAAGAGCCCAAGCCAATAACAGCCATACCATTAGTTAGCATAAATGCATTCGTAATTCCCTGTATACCACCACCAAGCTGAGCTAATGCGCTAAGACCGGTTAACCAGGTCACTGCCGCTGCCATACGGAACCATAATAAAGCCCTTGGGGCGATATATTTATTAATCGCAGCAGGTTGCGGTCCGTCAGGGTTAGCTAAGGCTGCGCCAACACCAGGTACTTGAACAAAATTGAAGTAATAAAGTAAGCCTATCCAGCATACTCCCGCTAAAACATGTAACCAAACAACTGTATTTAATCCGGCTAGACCGTTACCTAGGCCGAACGCTACGATAAATGCAAGAATAAAACCGACAGCAATTGTGCCTTTGACTGATAATAATGGATTCATAGTTACCCCTTGAACAAATATGGAAGCTAAAGATAGGTGACTTGAACATAGAATGCAACTCTAAAAACCACTATAAAATTACGCAAAGAATAAATTGCACAAAATGCTTGTTGCGCAATCTATTCTTTGCTGAAATTCCTGTTCGTTTACAGATTAGGCCAAAGCTGCCGATGGTGCGCAGAAAGCTGCACATGACGCATTGCAGGCGCTAGAAGAAACCGCACAACAGCCATTTGAGGCGATATTGCTGGCGTTGCAGGCATTAGAAGATCGTTCAGTGCTGTACCATATCGCGCGTGAAAAACGAGATGTGGTGCTAGATGTGATGGCGAGCATTAAGCCAGAGGAAACAAAGTTTACAAACTTAGAACAGGACAAAATATAGCACCCTTCAATACCTATCCACCGTCATTCCTGCATGCTTTTAGCAGGAATCCATACCATGATTTTCCTAGGTTCCTGCTAGAAACACGCAGGAATGACGAGTTACGCTGTCTTATAACCAGATGAAAAACCATGGCTATTGGCAATTTCAACAATATTCACCCAGAAGCAGAAGAAGAACTCAACAAAACAATCGACTATTACGAAGAAATTGAACTGGGACTTGGATATAATTTTGCATTGGAAGTTTATTCAACCATTCAACGGTAAATTTAGTTTCCAACGGCATGGGCTGTGCTGAAAGGAGACATCAGACGGTCTTTAGTTAGGCGATTTCCGTACGGGATTTTGTACTCAGAAGAAAAAGATGTAATATTCATCATGGCTGTGATGAACCTTCATCGCAACCCGGGATATTGGGAGCGAAGAAAATAAAAATCAACAACTCCGAATCCTTGTTTTTTTGTGTACCTAGAATTACAGAATAGCCTAAAATCAAAACCCCCAAAAGCTACGCTACTGCATCCATTATGAATACATATAAACATCTATTGCATAGCAAAATTCTGGGTTACGTTATTTCACTACGCTCAACAATCTAACCCAGCCTGCGAGCTACATACTATTCATCCCATAAAGTTGCCATAGAATATCCTAACTCTGGCGCATCCCAGAATTTACCTGTTATAAGACGCTCTTTGGCTTCAAGTGCGGCAATTTTTTCCATATCTTTATCTAATAATGAAATGCTGGCGGAATCAAAATTTTGTTTCAGTCGAGTAGGATTGACTGACTTTGGTATAACAGAAGTACCTCTTTGTATTGCCCAGCAGATAAGCACCTGAGCAGGTGAAAAGCCATGACTTTTGGCAATTTCAATAATTACAGGATTGTTTAATAAACTTGGCTCATTAGGGTCTTTAAATTGTGCTGGTCGATCAATAGAACCCAAAGGTGAATAGGCAGTAACAACAATCTGTTGTTTATTGCAAAACTCTAACATTGCTAGTTGTTGATGAAATGGATGCAGTTCTATTTGGTTCACCGCTGGTTTTATCTTGCAATTATCCAGAAGTTGTTTAATTTTCTTTATGCTGAAATTTGAAACACCAATATATTTGCTTAAGCCATCTTCCGCGCATGCTTCCATCGCCTCCCAAGTAGCTGCTATTGGTGCGTCATCAAGGGATAAAAAGTCATTAGTTGATGAAGGAAATTGCACCTCTGGTTTTAACGCAACCGGCCAGTGAATT
>JAJFJL010000208.1 GCA_021774055.1 Nitrosomonas sp.
ATCTTGTGTAATGTATTTGCATAGTCGTCAAAAAATACCTGCTGGTTAGTAGATTGGCGGTATTTTGCTAATCTATTTTTATAATTATTTCAAGTATAAAGCATGGAACCTACCCCTGATATTGACCCACAAGAAACCCAAGAATGGCTGCAAGCATTGGAGTCTGTATTACTCAACGAAGGTGCCGAAAGGGCACATTTTCTGCTAGAAAAACTAGTAGAAAAAGCACGCCGTTCAGGCGCTTATCTTCCCTACAGTCCAAATACAGCATATATAAACACTATCCCAACTGGCAAAGAAATTCGTTCGCCTGGTAATCATGCGATTGAACAACGTATTCGTGCGTATGTACGCTGGAATGCTATGGCAATGGTATTACGTGCTAATAGAAAGACTAATGTTGGCGGCCATATTGCTTCTTTTGCTTCGGCAGCAACACTTTATGATGTTGGCTACAACCATTTCTGGCATAACACCAGTGAGGATCATGGCGGTGATTTAATTTATACCCAAGGACATTCTGCGCCAGGAATTTATGCCTATGCATTTCTATTAGGAGAATTGACGGAAGAGCATCTTAATAACTTCCGTCAAGAAGTAGGTGGCAAAGGTTTGTCTTCGTATCCACACCCATGGTTAATGCCTGATTTTTGGCAATTCCCAACAGTCTCTATGGGATTAGGACCGTTAATGTCCATTTACCAAGCACGTTTCATGAAATATCTTGGTAGTCGTAAATTAGTTAACACTGAAGGGCGTAAAGTTTGGGCCTTTATGGGTGATGGTGAAATGGATGAGCCAGAATCTTTAGGTGCAATTTCATTAGCTTCACGTGAAAAATTAGATAATTTAATCTTTGTGATTAATTGTAATCTACAGCGTCTAGATGGCCCAGTACGTGGTAACGGCAAAATCATTCAGGAATTAGAAAGTAATTTCCGGGGCATAGGGTGGAATGTTATCAAAGTTATTTGGGGGTCATATTGGGACCCACTGTTAGCTAAAGATACCAAGGGATTGCTACAACGGCGCATGATGGAATGTGTCGATGGTGAATATCAAACCATTAAATCTAAAGATGGTGCTTATGTACGTAAGCATTTCTTTGGTAAATACCCTGAATTGCTAGAAATGGTGGCCAATATGTCTGATGACGACATTTGGCGTTTAAACCGTGGAGGTCATGATCCGCATAAAGTATATGCAGCCTACGCCGAAGCCATCAAACATACCGGACAGCCTACTGTAATTCTGGCTAAAACTATTAAAGGCTACGGTATGGGTGAATCCGGTGAAGCACAGAACATTACCCACCAGCAGAAAAAAATGGGAACTACCTCATTAAAAGCTTTCCGTAATCGGTTTGGCTTATCAATTGACGACGATAAAATTGACGAGGTTCCCTACTTAACCTTCGATAAGGACTCGCCGGAACATGCTTACATGCATGAGCGACGACAGGCTTTAGGTGGCTTTATACATCAACGTAAACAAAAGGCAGCAGCACTTCAAGTGCCACCGTTAGCTGCCTTTGAATCTTTATTAAAAGCAGGTGGGGAAGGGAGGGAATCTTCAACCACCATGGCTTTTGTGCGGATTCTTAATATCTTAGTTAAAGACAAGGTGCTAGGTAAGCATATTGTACCTATCGTTGCCGATGAATCACGTACTTTCGGTATGGAAGGAATGTTCCGTCAACTAGGTATCTGGTCATCAGTTGGCCAACTTTACACCCCGCAAGATGCTGAACAATTGATGTATTACAAAGAAGATAAACACGGTCAGATTTTACAAGAGGGAATTAATGAAGCTGGTGCTTTGTCATCTTGGATTGCAGCGGCAACCGCTTATAGCACGCATGGCATTCAGATGATTCCTTTCTTTATTTTCTATTCCATGTTTGGTTTTCAGCGTGTCGGAGATCTAGCCTGGGCTGCAGGTGATATGCGTTGCCGTGGTTTCTTATTAGGTGGCACCGCCGGACGTACTACCCTTAATGGCGAAGGTTTGCAGCATGAAGATGGCCATAGTCACGTACTGGCATCCACTATTCCAAACTGTGTCTCGTATGACCCCACTTTTGCTTATGAACTAGCTGTAATTGTTCAGGATGGTTTGCGCCGTATGGTGCAAGAACAAGAGGATGTCTATTACTACATTACCGTAATGAACGAGAATTATGCGCAACCAGAAATGCCTAAAGGTGCTGAGCAAGCAATATTAAAAGGTATGTACTTGTTTAGCCAAGGCAGCAAACGTGGCAAAGGACCACGGGTGCAATTATTAGGTTCAGGTACGATATTACTAGAAGTGATTGCTGCCGCAGAAATCCTGAAAAAAGACTACAACGTGAATGCAGATATCTGGAGTGTGCCAAGTTTTAATGAACTACGCCGCGAAGCATTAAGCGTATCCCGTTGGAATATGCTACATCCAACTGAACAACCACGATTATCACATGTAGAAGATTGTTTAAAAGATCAAAGTGGTCCGGTTGTCGCTGCAACTGATTATATGAAAATTTATGCTGATCAAATACGTGAGTTTGTCCCTGGTTGTTATCGAGTACTAGGTACAGATGGTTTTGGGCGCTCAGATACGCGGGAAAAGCTGCGTCATCATTTTGAAGTAGATCGCTACTATGTAACCGTTGCGGTACTTAAAGCGCTAGCCGAAGAAGGTAAAATTCCGGCTGAAAAAGTTGCTGAAGCGATTAGTAAATTTGGTATTGATACAGACAAGGCTGATCCGGTTACGCTTTAGAAGTATGGTGCGTTCCACGCACCAAACAAAGCCACAAGTGGTGCATAGAATGCACCCTACCATAATGTCGTCTAACCTCTAATCCTATGAATGAACCTGACGAAATTACCCCACAACTAAAAGCCTTCCATAAAGAGATACAGAATAGTAAGCCTCTGGAGGCTGATAGTCCGCTTTATGTACCCATCTTGCAACAAAATCCAGCAGCCGATCCTATTCTGCAATTATTTCAGCGTATTGATTTCGCTGAATCTGAAAGTGTAAATTTGTTAACAGGCTTTCGTGGTAATGGTAAAAGTACCGAATTATTACGTTTGAAAAAATTGCTGGAAGGGCAAGGGCATGTAGTTATTCTTACTAATATGCAGCAATATGTAATGATGACTAAGCCCTTAGAACTAGGCGATTTTTTGTTGTCGATGATTGCTGCTTTGGTTAATGAGGCAGTTAATAAACATGGTATTAAACCAATTAAAGGTTCACCATTAGAAAGGCTTTGGCTATTTTTAACTGAAACTAACATTGAAATTGGCAGCATAGAGGACGAAGAGAATGTTGTCATTGGTTCTAATATTGGTATTAGATTACAGCGAGATGCTAATTTTAAAAAACAAGTGCAAGAAAAATTACGCGGTAATTTAGATGGTTTGGTACAAAAAGCACAGGAATATATTCTAGAATTAGTTGCGGCATTAAAAGCTGGTGATGGTGATAAAAAGATTGTGTTGCTGGTTGATTCGTTAGAGCAAGTGCGTGGGGTTGGCGATGATGCACAATCTGTTTATGACAGTATTGTTGAGTTATTTTCTGGCCAGGCTGCCAATTTAGCTTTACCACAGTTACATGTGGTTTACACAGTACCGCCATTTTTAATTCCTAGTGCACCAAATATTGCGCGTAATCTTGGTGGTAATCCAGTTTGCATTTGGCCTAATATTCATGTGTGCAAGAAAGATGGCGCTGATGATTCTGCTGGGCTTGAGATTATGCAAGCGATTATTCAACGTCGCTATCAAGACTGGGATAAATTCTATAGCCAAACACAATTATTCCAGCTGGCAGCTTCATCTGGTGGTGATATTCGAGATTTTTTTCGTTTAGTGCGCGAAGGTTTATTGGGCCTAAGCACCGCACGGATGAGTAGTGATGCTGATAAACCAACAAAAGTTAGTGACGAGATTTTAAAACGAGCAATTACTCAACTGACCAATGAATTTCAGCCTATTCCAGAGAATGATCGTAAACAGCTGCAGCGTATACATACGAGTAAACAATCAGCACTGGAAGACATGAACGACTTGCCCACTCTGACACGATTTCTTGATGCCAATATGATCATGAATTATCTAAATGGTGAACCTTGGTATGATGTGCATCCAGCAGTGATAAGATTTTTAGATTAGGAGCATACGTCTAATTATTATGTTAATGGCTGATATTGTACTTGTCGTACATTGTTTATTTGTGTTGTTTGTGGTTGGCAGTTTACCGGTAATCTGGGTAGGCGCATGGTTGCAGCATAATTTTGTGCGTAATTATTGGTTTCGTATGCTCCATCTTAGTGCTATCTTATTTGTGGTGACCGAGTCTTTAGCGGGTGTTGCTTGTCCATTGACCACTTGGGAAAATGAATTGCGCCAGATAGAAATTGAACGTAGCTTTATTCAGCAGGGCTTACATCAGGTTTTGTACTATGATCTACCAGAAAGCGTGCTGACAGTCGTTTACATAGTCTTTGCTGGATTAGTTGTTGCTACCTTTAAATATATTCCGGCGAATGCGCGTAAAAGTTAATTCTTTATATATTACCTAAATCCTGCAAGTGACCATACACATTTTGCACAACAGATTGTTTCATATAGCAAACTTTATTCTTTAGGAATATCAATAATTCTATGTAACCGTAGGACCAACGAAAGATCAGAGTAAAAGGGCAAGTATAAATGGACAAACTATTATTTCCTCGTCCCTTAGTCCAGCTACAATGACAGGATGGGCTAAAGCCCAGCTTCCAATAGTTGGTGTGCACCGAAGGGTGCTGCACCAGGTTGTTTGCAATATATCTTAAAGGAGTCACAACATGGAATATGTAGAATCCACATTAGATCTTATTTTTAGCTTCTGGGTTGGACTGGCGATATTATCTATTTTTGTTATCAAAGGTGCGGTTGTTTTTGTGCCGCAGAATATGGCTTATGTTGTTGAACGTTTTGGTAAATATAATACAACTATGGAGGCTGGTTTAAATATTTTAATCCCATTTATTGATAATGTTGCTTATAAACGTACTTTAAAAGAGCAAGCGACTGATGTGCCAAGTCAGAGCGCAATTACACGCGATAATATTTCTTTAGTTGTTGATGGTGTGTTGTATTTAAAGGTATTAGATCCTTATAAAGCTTCTTATGGGGTAGATGATTATATCTATGCGGTAACACAATTAGCTCAAACGACTATGCGTAGTGAAATTGGTCAAATGGATTTAGATAAAACTTTTGAAGAACGTGAGAGTTTAAATACTAATATTGTTTCGTCGATTAATGAAGCCGCTGGCCCTTGGGGTGTGCAGGTGTTGCGCTATGAAATTAAAGATATCGAACCGCCACGTTCTATCTTAGATGCGATGGAGCGGCAAATGAAAGCTGAGCGTGAGAAGCGAGCGGTTATTTTAGAATCAGAAGGTCAACGTCAATCTTCGATCAATGTGGCTGAAGGTGAAAAACAGGCGCAGGTGCTGAATGCTGAAGCAGATAAAACCGAGCAAATTCTAAACGCAGAAGGTGAGGCTAAAGCAATCCTTGCTGTTGCTGACGCTAAAGCCAAAGCATTAAAAATTATTGGTAGCATAGCTAATACTGCAGAAGGGCAGCGTGCGATTCAGTTGGAACTAGCTGGCGATGCGATTGAGGCGAAGAAAGAAATTGCTAAAGAATCATCTGTTGTGTTGTTGTCAGATGGACAGACACAAGCAACTAATATGGTTGCTGAAGCAATGGCAATTATCAGTACCTTGAATAAGAAAGAATAATGGTAATTGTTTATGATTATTGAATATATTAATCAACATCAGGGTGAATTCTGGATTGCTTTTGGGTTTACCCTGTTGATCATTGAAGTTGTGTTGCTGGGTATGGGAACTGGTATCTTATTGTTTGCTGGTTTAGGTGCTTTGGTGACTGGTTTAATGATGTTGTCAGGTATCTTGCCAGAGACTTGGATGGCTGGTTTTGCCAGCCTGGGAATTAGTTCTGTGTTGGTGACGGCTTTATTGTGGCGGCCATTTAAACGGTTACAAGGTGACCGTGCTCCTGGTCAAGATAGAAGTAGTGATTTGATTGGTTTAGAATTTGTTTTAATGCAGGATATTAGTGTGCTGGAGACTGGGGAAACACGCTATTCAGGTGTAAATTGGCGGGTTGAAATTGCACCAGAAGCGAAGTTGAAGGCAATTGCTGCTGGGCAACAGGTTACGGTAGTGTCAGTAGATGTCGGTGTTTTTCGGGTTAAACCTCTCGCATAAATAATTCAAATTCCTCTACTCATAACCTGTGAATTGTCCTCGTTCCCATGTTCCTGCGTGGGAATGCCTATTTAGGTATGTGTTCCCACGCAGGAGCATGGGAACAAGAAACCTCGTCCCTAATGTTAGTGATGATGTCCGTCATAGGTGGTAATAAGTTCAGCATATTGTTCAGCCGTCATGTTACTGATTTCTTGAATAAAAGCAGTTATGTCCCAAATCGTTTCATCATTATGAGTGCGTCCCCAGGATGGCATAGCAGTCATTTTTAGACCATGTTTAATCACCCAGAAATATTTACGAGCTTGAGTTTGTTTTTCTTCATTATCAATAATTGTATCTCGTTGATGAAATACTGGAGCTTGTGGATAGAGACCTAGTGCTAGGTCGGTGGCTTGTTGACCAGGTGTTAAGTGACATTCTGTACACATTGCTGCGTAATGTTTGGCACCGATTGCTATTTGTCTGTTGTCGGTAAAAGATGCGGGTATGTCAACATGTTTTGCACGTGCTTCAATCGAATTTTCTCTCACCCAATCGATTATTTTCTCTGTAATTTCCCAGTGTTTTTCTGTCGCCGCCACGTTGTAGCCACCCAAACCTAATGTGGCAATGCCCAGCAATAGGGTGATAATTGAGATTAATATGCTTGATTTCATGTTGAGTTCCTTTTTCGAAGCTTGTTATGGTGGGGTGCATTTCATGCACATTCTTTATTCGGTACGTAGAGCGCACTCTATATTAGTTATACGTGTTTTTCTATTGCGGTGATAACTGTAGCCTTATCAAGTTGTGGCGCAAACATTTCGATAAAATCAAAAATATATTCACTTATATAACGATCGTTACTGATTCCGATACGGGTTGTGCTTGAGGCAAATAAATGACTGGCATCAATTGATTTTAAATGTTTATCTCGTTCTGGATCAAATGCCATTTTTGCCAGAATACCAATGCCTAATTCTAATTCCACATAAGTTTTTATCACGTCTGCATCAATAGCAGTTAGCACTACATTTAGGGTAAGTCCTTGGGCCTCAAATGCTTGATTTATTTTTGAACGACCAGTAAAAGCAAAATCATAGGTGATAATTGGGTGCTGACTAATTGCGGCTAGTGTTAGTTTGTTTAGTTCTAGCAATGGGTGTTTAGGTGGCACGATAACACAGCGGTTCCACTCGTAACATGGCAACATAACTAATTCTTGGAATAGTTCAATCGCTTCCGTAGCGATTGCGATGTCAGCTTCACCGGAAGTTACTAGTGCTGAGATTTGCGTTGGATTGCCTTGTCGCAGGATTAATTTAACCTTTGGGTAGCGCAAGGTGAAACGTTTGATTACAGCAGGAAGGGCATACCTAGCCTGCGTGTGGGTGGTGGCAATAGTTAATGTGCCAGCGCAGTTATTGTTAAACTCTTGGCTGATACGTTTTATATT
This sequence comes from Nitrosomonas sp., assembly GCA_021774055.1. Classification (GTDB taxonomy): domain Bacteria; phylum Pseudomonadota; class Gammaproteobacteria; order Burkholderiales; family Nitrosomonadaceae; genus Nitrosomonas. The sequence goes on from JAJFJL010000208.1 coordinate 7,722, forward strand.
CTCGGCGTCATGCATCATTCTTTCGGCAATCTTAAGAATTAATTTGCCTGGTGGGGACATTTTAATAATACGCTTACCATTGCGGACAAAAATCTTAATCCCTAATTCTGCTTCTAATAATTGGATTTGTTTGCTGATTCCAGGTTGTGAAGTATGTAGATTTTTTGCAGCTTTAGATAAGTTTAGGTCTTGATTAGCAATTTCACATAGGTAACGTAATTGTTGTAGTTTCATAATATATATGTCGTCATAATTTACCCCTCGTTCCCATGCTCCAGCGTCACTACCATTAAGTTAAGGAAATTACCTAATAATTCAACGTGGTACATCTAATTTATTTGGCACTTAATGGTAGAGTGGGAAAAGCGCCACTGAAAACATTGAGTTTTTTAAACTTATTTTTTACCAAATATATTTTGTGTCACTGCAACACATTGAAAATAAATGTACCTTCCCTTAACTTAGGATCGAGAAGAGAATAACTTGCGAAACTCACTTTGCATTTACACTCATCTTCTGCGTTATGTAAACAGTTACATAGCCGTGCTATGCGCCTATTTACATGCCTTGAATATGAACACAAATCCTGCGTTAGTTTCG
>JAJFJL010000209.1 GCA_021774055.1 Nitrosomonas sp.
ATCCGCACAAATTCATGAAGGCGTTGATTATGTGCGTGAGCAAACGAATAAAACTGAAGAACGGCCACTTGAATCGGTGGTTTCTCGGATGATGTCATTGATAACCTTGGTTGCTATCAATCAGAGACAGCCCATGTATGCAGCTCTTGATGCTTTGTTTTCAACCAGAGTAGCTTTTCATTCTGTCTTTAATCGTTTGCAAGAAAATGGCTCACCTTGGGTGCATCTTATTACTCGAGCTAAAAGTAGCTATGTTGCTTTTACTGCGGCTTCACAACGTAAAATAGAACGAATTAAACTTTGGGATATGTTTGATAATCCGACATTATTTGCAGAACATCCGCATCCATTACATCCAGAGCGTATGGTAAAACTGCATCATCGAGATTTATATTGGGGAAAAGATAACTTCTTTTTACGTTTTGTTTGGGGGATTGATCAGGGTAGACAGTTTATATTGATGTCATCCGATATCAGCTTGAATCCAATTGATATTCTCAAATTTTATGGTCTGCGTTTTCAAATCGAATTTGGTTTTAGGATACTCAAACATATCATCGGTGGTTTTGGTTATCGTTTCTGGTCAAGCCTGTGCCGCAAAGAAAAATCAATCACCAAACAAGCATTAAAAATCATTGATAAAGACAAAGACAAAGTCATTGCTGAAAAATCCTTGTTAAAATTAAATGCGATTGAACGCTTCGTTAATCTAGCCATTATTGCCCAAGGAATTTTAAGCTATTTTGCATTCACAAAAGACAAATTAATATGGGAAATACATCGTGCAAGCTCATGGCAACGCAGCTATTCATCAATAATACCCTCTGATGAAGTTGTTCAACGCGCTCTGCAGTCTCATTTTATGACCACGTTTTCACTGGCAATGATTAAAGAATGGATCGGTTCAAATCAACGGCTAAAACTTGAAAATAAACAGTCAAAAGTAAGGAAACATCACACTTTGAAGCATTTTTTATCAAGCTAGATGCTGCTATTATTATTGAGCTTTGCTAAATTTTTACTTACACAAGGTTAAAACGATAATAAGATGGGGTTTGATTTTAACCTTTTTATTCATCTTGTTAGATGAAGTTAGAACTTTTGACTCTCAAGGTTCTAACTTGTCAATTTCCTCACTTTGCCTAGCAATGATTTCCAGCAATACACCTACTAGCGGTGTACGCTCTTTATCATCAATTTTTGGTAGTTTAGGAATATGTGTATTCATAAAGGTATTTTAAACTATTTCGGCACTTTGCCTGCAACTAATGAGAAACTACCAAACTTGCACGTCATCAGGTGTAATACTATAATGGTATTACATTCTGCTAAAGGTATAAACGCTATGCGAGTTACAACAAAAGGGCAAGTCACTATTCCAAGAAGCGTAAGGGAAGCTTTAGGCATTGCCCCTGAAACTGAAATTGATTTTGTTGAAGATAGGGGGAGGTTTTATATAGTTAAAACAAATCAGCCTAATGCAATAAAAAAGCTTAATAAATTCAGAGGGATAGCTACAGTAAAAATGTCTACTGATGAAATTATGAGTCTTACAAGGGAGTCATGATGAATGGTATTCTTGTTGATTCATGTGTGTTGCTAGATTTGTTTACTGATGATGTTAATTGGGCTGATTGGTCTGAAAGCATTTTAGAGAAATACAGTCAAACAAATACGTTATTTATAAATTCTATAGTTTACACTGAGATTTCAATAGGCTTTAACAATGTTGAAGAAGTTGAGGCTGCAATATCTGGGCTTGGTATTAAGGTGCTGGAAATGCCACGTGAAGCATTATTTCTTACAGGTAAAGCATTTCTCAAATATAGAAAAAACAAAGGAAATAAAATATTACCACTACCGGATTTTTTTATTGGAGCGCATGCAGCCGTATCAAAATTTGATTTAATAACGAGAGATTCAGGGAAATATAAAACTTATTTCCCACAAGTAAAATTGATACGTCCAAGTGAAAATTAAGAAGCTAACGAGTAAGATTAGGTTAAAGGTGACGCTCCCCTTTGTTTTCTATAACCATCCCAAAAGTTAATACTTTTAATTCACATTTAAAGGGTAGCGTCCTCTCCAACTCCAACTGCTTTACTCTTTTCTCTAATTTGCGCGCGAGTACATCACGATGCTCTGCAATAACCTTTATCTGATATTCCTGGTCATCGGCAGGGACGGCGGGAACCATTGGGGATGCCGTGCACGCCTTAATCGCTTTAGCCAGAACATCAGGTTCAACTGGTTTAATCAGAAAACTGCATGCACCAAGCTCCTTAACCAGCCGTTCATCGCGTTTCTCAACATAGGTGGCCGTGTGGAAGATAAAGGGGATGGTATTGAGTCTTGCATCAAGCTTCATCTGTCGACACAATTCGAAACCATCCATCTCCGGCATCATAATATCGGAGATAATCACATCGACACTTGACTGATGCAGCACCTCAAGTGCCTCACGACCATTCCCGGCGGTAACTACCTCATGCCCCTGTGATGCTAGAATTTTCCCCAACAATCTCAAAGCATCTTTGTCATCATCAACAGTCAAGATTCTAATAATTTTTCTCCGAGGATAGTCTTGGTCTGAAAAAGCACGCTCATCAGATCAACGAATTTCTCTAGATAACCAGCACCCAGAATAATGTGCAAACTGAGAAATTCCATACTACTTCTCCAAATACATTTTTAGGCATATCAAACCGCATCTGTCTCGCGTCAATTACACCCCATGGTTTCGCGACAATTAAAGATCGGAAAATAGCTAATGCATAAGTTCAATATTGGGGTTCATCCGGTATAACCTGAGTTCGGTTTAAGCCATGATAGTTGATGGTAGTAAATTTGCGCTACATAAATCTAAAGCAGTTTTTTTTCTTGATTGCTAAATCCTCCTGTTGTTGTAAAAATCAAAATATTCTTTTAAACCAACAGAGGTTTCTTTTACTGTTTCAAAATTATTTAGATAAATCTTTTGATAGTCCTGCACATGCAGTAGTTTTTGCAAATATCAAATGAAATAAGGTGTAAAAATTATGCTTTGTCCTTACTGTGGTTCTCCAAGAATCATTAGTTATAAATGGTGCATAAATGGTGCATAAATGGTGCATAGAATGCACCCTTGTATATTAAGCACCTCTCTAAAACACAGCATGATTAACACAAATTGTTTATAGTGATAGCTGATTTTCTGGGGAAGCCAATGCACCCTTAAGCCTCGAGCTTGTACGTAGATAGGCTCCCCACCCTACGTGTAATATATGAAGGATGCCAAAATATTATTATTTCCTCGCCCTATATTCCATGCATCTTTTGCGGTGATTATGCAGCTATTCTACGCATCACTAAATAACTCCTAAATCGCACACAAAAAAATAAGGCCCATGTCAGAGACAAGCGCCTTATTTCTATTGTATTACTATGCTACAACCAAATATGATTATAGGTTAAATACTAAAAGTGGAAAATGCCACTCACTGATATCATTACCTGATCATCGTCACGTCCACCATTGAAGGCTTTGTTTTTTGTTGAAACATCATATCTAACTTCAGGGCGTACTGTAATTCCCTGAACTGGCTTATAGTTAACACCAGCGGTAACACCAATATAGTTATCACTAAAGCCAGTTATTCTGCTGCCATCTTCATCACGGAACCATTCCATACGCAGGCCACTACTTAACTTGTGGGTGTGCTCATAGAATAAATACTGATTAAGACCATACCACTTTGAGGCACCAGCAAAAGCTGTTCTTTCTTCAATACCTAGATCATGTTGCAATACATAATGTAATCTATCAGTAACATCATGCTCTACCACCAGACTATACATGGTGCGGTTATGATCATCGTTTATGTTCAAGCCACGGGTTCTTACGTCACCAGTAATCAAAGAGCCTGTGACAGAAGTTCTTTCATTATCAGTCGCATACGCCAAGCTACCTAAGAAATTAGCAGGCTGCTTGAAATTTGAATCCCAACCAGAAACCACACCACCTTGAACCGTAACATTGTTATTTACCGGATAGGTTAGTAATACACCAGTGTGAGTGAATGGCTCACCATATTGCATGGTGTAAGCATGTGAGAAGAAGAAGTTGCCGGTGGATGGCACAACTTCATAACCAATTATGGTATAGAAGTGACCAACTTTTGCAGTAATACCATTGGCAACTGGCATAAAGATGTCAAGATAAGCCTGTGGAAAAACTAATCCACGTTTATTATTTGAACCAAGAACATTGCTATCAAAGTTTCTTGCTGAAGAAAAGCCTGCATCTACACCGTATAACACGTCAGCACGGAAACCAACATCAAAACCACCAGTTGTACTAACTTCACGTTCAATAAATCCGTATGACTGATGTAGATTAAATTCATTCTCACCATTGGCAAAAGTAACCGGACCATTAGTACCGTCTTTAGAGCCACGAACATTTCCAGCAAAACCGACTTCAGTCCAGCCACCAAGTTTTACACCAAGTGTCTGCATTAGTGAGGTATTGTTTACATTGAAACCTGTTAAGTTTTCAACCAAGCCTTTGTCAGTGTCAGCTTGTGCAGCCGATGACAGAAAAAAAGAGCTACACAGTATCAGTGATAATTTTTTTAAATTAAATTTTTTGCAATGAGTAAGCAAAACGAAACCCTCCAGTATTTATAGTGATTATTTATCTATAACTATTCAAGCAACTATTTTTATAATAGTTTTATTCAGCACGGCACTCAAAAACTCCCATCCACTTCGATCATTTGGTACATAGCACCAGAAACCTTATCGAGCACGGGGATTAGACTACTTAAGCTAACCACAACATGCAAATGATTCGCTACGTTTTCGCCACAATTATTACATTACAGAACAAATGTGTCTCACCAATGATACAGTCACATATATCTTGCAAAAATTATCTGAAAATATAGTGCATGGTTCAGCTGTTTAATTTAGGCCTATTTTACTAAATTTATGCAAATCACCATAAATATGCCATTTACAACATTTTTTATCAGCATTAGAAATACACCATATTTAACATAAGTAACAATATGTTAATTAAAATATGTGCAATAATTAATGATAATTGTACATACACATGATGGCCATTAGCTGTTATTACAGGTATCATTACACCTGCAGTTAATTAAATAAATAGATTTTTTTACACGTATAAGGAATTTGTTACATATGAAACTTACATCTTTATTTGCAGCATTGTTGTTAGCATTCGCTCTAGTCGCATGTGGTGGACCTTCAGCACCTGAATCAGCCATGTCAGAAAGCTATGGCTCAACTCACGAAGGTGAACCAGCTGTTGGCCGTAACGCGCTAGAAGAGTAGGATTAGCCTTAGTGCAGTCAATATTTAGATATTGATCTGTTACAGTGCCTTAGGGGCTTAACTGAAAATAAAATAGTTTATTACAGAGAAGCTCCTCAGGTATTCTTAAACAAACAGTGTCTTGTTTACATCTTAATTTTGCAATAGCTTCCATAAGTTATAATAACTAACCTAAGTTCTTAGGTCATACTTCCCCCTCATTGAACCACCAATAAACATCTCTTTATCCTAAAATGGATGCTCTACGTAGAGATTTCATTACTTTTTCACCTCTCTTCCCAATATTTTCCTGGTTATTCAGGGTGTAAAATACTAGCGAAAAGATTATTTATCGTGAATATATGAAATCCCATGAATACCCAAAATTCACCTACTTATCAAGGACGTTTTGCGCCATCACCAAGCGGACCGCTACACTTTGGTTCTTTAGTAGCTGCTGTCGGTAGTTACCTGGAAGCCAAATCTAATAGTGGCAAATGGCTAGTAAGAATTGAGGACCTTGATCGATCGAGGGAAGTTCCTGGTGCCTCAAGTGACATCTTATATACCCTAGAAAAACTAGGTATGCAATGGGATGGCGAAGTAATTTATCAAAGTCAGCGCAACAACATCTATCAGGCTGCACTTCATTTACTGGAAAAGAACAATCTAATCTATACCTGCAGTTGTACACGTAAAGCTATTATAGATGCAGGCATAATTGGAACTAACGGACCTATCTACGCAGGAACCTGCCGCAATAACAACATTAGTTTAAATAACAAAAAGAATGCACTAAGAATAAAAACAAATCATAGCCAGATTAAATTTACTGATACCTTAAACGGCCTAATCAAACAACAGCTAGATTGCGATACTGGTGATTTTATATTACGTCGAGCAGACGGGATTTTTGCTTATCAACTTGCTGTAGTGGTCGATGATGCAGCACAAAATATCACACATATCGTACGTGGCGCTGATCTACTTGATTCAACACCACGTCAAATCTACTTACAGAAATTATTAAATTACACCACACCAGCATATCTACACCTACCTCTAGCCACCAACCATCTTGGTGAAAAATTAAGCAAACAAACCAAAGCTACACCAATTGATTTAGCAAATGCCTTACTACAACTTATTGCCGCACTAGATTTTTTAGGGCAAGAATCACCAAAAGAATTAAGCAAAACAGATATCCCTACATTCTGGCAATGGGCGATTGATAATTGGCAACCAAAAAACATTCCATCTAGATCAATACCAAGCATTCCTTAGGAATGTGCATGGAATAAATTAGGCAACTAGCGCAGGATTTATGTTCATATTCAAGGCGTGTAAACAGGCGCATAGCACGGCTATGTAACTGTTTGCATAACGCAGAAGATGTGCTTAAATACAAAGCTAGTTACCTAATTTATTTCATGCACGTTCCTTAGGTACAATACCAACATCAAGATTCGACATCCTTCATGCTTCGATTTACTTAAGGTAGGATGCGTTTTACGCACCAATCTCATTAATGGTGCATAGAATGCACCCTACAGGCTGATATGAAAGATGCCCAAGATTCACCACAACTTAAAACTCAATACAGGAGAAAACGTGGCTCTTTTGCCGTTTTATATACCTAAAAGTAACCGATTGAAAGTAGTCATTATTGGTGGTGGTTATGCTGGCATGGCCGCGTTAACAGTGCTGTCACGCTATGCCTCAAATATTGATATCACACTAATTGACCCATTAGAAAAACATATTAAAATCACGCATTTACACGAAACATTCCGCTACCCTTTATCAGACTTACAAGTATCATTTAAAGATATAGAAAAACGTTTTGATTGCCGCCATATTCGTGCATCTGTTACTTTAGATGAAAAAATGTTATGCCAATGGCAAGCCGATAATTACCTAGTAATCAATGAAGAAGTAATAAATTTTGACTATCTGTTAGTTACTACTGGCTGTGGAAGTAAAGAAGTCAATCCATCAGGAAATGTTTTAACCCTGCAAGACTTCATGACTAGCGCTGGTTCAGAACTATTAACCACACCAAGCATTAAAGAAAATTCAACTGAACAATCAATCTCAATAATTGGTGGCGGTGCAACCGGAATACAGTTCTTATTTGAAATAAATCAGTTCTTAAACAGAAAAAAAATCAACTATAAACTAAACCTAATTCATTCTCATGATAATGTGCTTGGACAATTTCCGGCTGGTTTTAATGCCCATATACAGAAGCGCATGCAAGATTTAAATATCAATTTTTATGCTAATACAGTCTTTCAAGAACAGCAAACCGATAAAATTGTTTTACAAGAAAAACAAAGTGGCAAGCAAATTGAGCTGCCCTCCACATTATCACTACTATTTCTTGGCAAACAACAGCAACATAAATTAACCGCAAATTCCTTTGGACAAATTATTGTCAAGCAAAAAACCTTACCAAATATTTTTACAGCAGGTGATTGTTCTTATTACAATTCATTTGGTTCTAATGCATTAACCGCACAATCTGCAGTCCGCAAAGGGAAACTATCAGCACGAAATATTTTGCGCCACTCAGGTATACTGCAACTACTTGAACCGTATTTACACCGTGATATAGGTTATGTAGTCAGCCTTGGATCGAATGATGCCGTTGGCTGGTTAGCTTCAAAAAATAATATAATTACAGGTATTCCAGCGTTGTCAATTAAAGAATTAGTAGAGGCACAATACGACTTACTCTTGATTGGCGTTGATACCTACTTGATTTAACAAAATTTGAGCAGGAAACATAATTATGTTTGGTTTATTGAAAGAAACTCCGGTTGCTGGCAAAGCCAGCATAATAATTCAAAGTCCAAGCAATACAGTGTTTAACTTTATTGGCACCGACTTGATTACAAATTATCCTAAATGGTCCCCAGAAGTAAAAGAGTTGGAAAAATTGACTGATGGCCCAATAAAACAAGGGACATTATGCCGTCAAGTCCGTGTTGACCAAGGTAACCGGTCTGAGTCAACTTTCAAAGTTAATGTTTTTGATTTAGATTCGCGTATTTGCTTTAAAGGTGTTTCAAACCCGTACCGCTGTGACTATGTTATTGAACCGATCAACCTAACAAGCAGCAAAATCACATTTGTTTTTGAATTGTTAGATCTTGAATTACATATCAAACCATTTGAAAAACTTGTTCGTATTGCTGTTCAAATTGGAACTGAAACAACTGTAGAAAATATTAAAAATTTGATTGAAATAAAGCACCCTGACTCAACTTAATAAGTTATAAAATTTATTTATAACGGTCTTCATCCTTTTATTTATTAAGCAAATTAACCTGGAGATAAAACAATGGACTTTATTGCTACAAAAGACCCTGGATTGATTCCACAAGTATTAGCAAAAATCCTTGATTCTTGCATAAATGGTGTAACACTGGCTGACCCAGATCAAGAAGATATGCCACTGGTATACGCAAATAAAGCATTTGAAACTATAACAGGATATACACAAGAGGAAGTGATCGGTAAAAATTGCCGGCTTTTACAAGGCTCAGATCACGATCAGAAAGGCGTAGCTCAATTAAAAGAAGCGCTTATAAATAACCAACAAGTTGAAGTTACAATCAGAAATTATAGAAAGAATGGTGAACTTTTTTATAATCACTTAAATGTAACGCCCCTGTTTGATCCCCACGGAAA
>JAJFJL010000210.1 GCA_021774055.1 Nitrosomonas sp.
TTGTATCAATGACAGCGCGTTTATTAGTGGCAACGATACCTGCGACGCTCACCTCGCCTTCGGCAATCAGCTCCGCACACCATTTACGCGTGCCAAATCCTTGTGATTGCAGCATCCGATCCAAACTCATTTTGCTCATACCACCACTCCAAGAATCGCTGATTAAGTACCGTGCAAGCACACATTTGCTGCATTATGGCGTAAGGAAAATATTGACATTATGCTTGTTTATCGCATTGCTAAATGATTCTTCGATAATAAGATCGCTTAGATTTGTAATCTAAGCTGAATTCAAGCGCTAAGTGCAAGCAGCATTATGTACCATAACTTGGGTGAAAGGAATGTGCCACTAAAGTGCCAAAAAATAGGGTTCGTTATCTTCGCTGTGAAGTTCTGTGGAAGTTCTGGGGACATGGGAAGTTCTGGGGACACAATACTTAATTAATTTCTAATTGGGTAAATTCACCCTTATTTCAGCAATAAAATATTGTGTCCCCAGAACTCCAGAACTCCCGTTATTTGTTCTCTGCCCCTGTTATTTACCCCGTTATTTATTCCATTAGTCATTGAACCTTGCATTACAAACTAATAACATCAATACGCAAACAACTCTTGCAAACAAGAACAAAGTGCCATTTGAGTTTTAGCGCTGACTGCCCCAATTTTTTTTACCAGCCTAGATTTATCCACCGCTCTGATTTGATCAAGTAGAATCAATCCATTCTTACCTTGAAATTTGCAGGTGATACGACATGGCAGGTCAAAGCCCTTAGTTGTCATTGGTGCCATGAGTACAGTTGATAATACAGAGAATTCATCGGGAGAGATCACTACACATGGGCGTGTTTTATTGATTTCTCTGCCTTTTGTTGGATCTAGATCAACAAGCCAGATATCGAATCGTTTGACTGATTCACTCACCACTCTAATGTTTCGTCAGAAGCTAATGGGAAATCTAGCCATTCATCATCAAGTGTTTCGTGGCCATTTTCAGCGACGGATCGTTCAATGGCCTCCTTCCATCCAGCTCTCACACCATTCTGCGGGGAGATGAGCAAACCCTCATTAACTACCTGAAACTTTAGCTCTTTACCTTCCATTTCAGTTTGTTCGATCAAAGACTTAGGAATTCTAACGCCCTGAGAATTTCCAATTTTTACTAGATGTGCCATTATTTTCACCCAAAGAATTAATTCGACAAAGTAACTATAATGTAATTACGTTACTTTATCTATAAATTTTTAATTGTGGTTCGAATAAAGGGGTTGCGAATAAAGGTGTGAAAATTAAAAAACCAACTGGGTCAGGGTAGCGTCCGACAAGACCTTAATCTTGCGGGTGAAAGTCCTGTCGCATCAATTGCTCGATTCTTATATGCTTTGTTCCTTTATCAATACCTTCATAAGTTATTGAAAATGAAAAAACTGAAGGTTATTTTATTTCCTTATCAAACCGATACTCCGCCGACATAGCATGTGCTTGCAACCCTTCACCCCTAGCCAACACAGAAGCGATTCCACCCAACGTAGCCGCCCCTTGTTCAGACACTTGAATCAAACTACTACGTTTCTGAAAATCATAAACTCCCAGCGGCGATGAAAAACGTGCTGTGCGGGAAGTTGGCAATACATGATTCGGCCCAGCACAATAATCACCCAGCGCTTCACAAGTATGTTTTCCTAGAAAAATTGCACCAGCATGTTTAATTTTTTCAACTAGCTTTTCTGGTTGTTCAACTGATAATTCCAGATGTTCAGGGGCAATTTTGTTGGTGATAGAGCAAGCTTCGTCTAAGTCACGCACATGAATTAATGCACCGCGATTTTCAAGTGAGGTACGAATGACCGCTTTTCTAGGCATAGCATCCAGTTGGCGGTTGATGCTATTAGCTACTTGATCTAAAAATCCGGCATCAGGAGAAAGCAGGATTGCTTGCGCTAGTTCGTCATGTTCTGCCTGTGAAAATAAGTCCATTGCGATCCAGTCTGGGTCAGTTTTGCCATCACAAATGACTAGAATTTCTGATGGCCCAGCTATCATGTCGATACCAACAGTACCGAAAACACGACGTTTGGCTGCGGCTACGTAGGCATTGCCAGGTCCGACGATTTTATCGACTGCTGGGATGGTTTCAGTGCCATAGGCTAGTGCGCCAATTGCTTGCGCGCCACCAATTGTAAAAACACGATCAATATTACAAACTGCGGCAGCCGCCATGACTAGGTTATTCTTTTCACCACCGGGGGTAGGGACTACCATGATTAATTCACCTACTCCAGCGACACGGGCAGGTAAGGCATTCATTAGTACCGATGACGGGTAGCAGGCTTTGCCACCTGGGACGTACAGGCCTACTCGATCTAATGGGGTAATTTTTTGGCCGAGCATGGTGCCGTCTGCTTCGTGATACTGCCAGGACTGGGTTTGTTGTTTTTCATGATAAATCCGTACCCGATGAGCAGCTTGTTCTAGTGCATCACGTTGAACTGTGGATAGCGCCTGAAGAGATTGCTGCAGATAAGTCTGCGGCAATTCAATTTCGGCCGCTGTGGTTACTGTCATGTTGTCAAAACGACGGGTGTACTCTAGTACTGCATCATCCCCACGTTTTTTTACATCGCTGAGGATGTTGGCGACGGTTGTATCAATGGCATCATCCTGTGCATCTTCAAATGCCAGTAGTTGCTTAAGTGTTGCATCAAAGGTGCTATCGGTTGAAGCTAATCGTTTTATTTTAACCATAATAAAAAATTTTAGATTATTTTTTAACTGCTGCTGCGAATGCATCCAATATCGGTTGAATCGTTTCGCGTTTAAGCTTTAGCGCGGCTTGGTTGATAATCAGGCGGGATGAAATAGGCATGATTTCTTCGACAGCGACAAGATGATTGGCCTTAAGTGTGCTGCCGGTGGAAACCAGGTCAACGATAGCATCGGCTAGGCCAACCAATGGTGCAAGTTCCATTGAACCATAGAGTTTAATCAGGTCGACATGGACTCCTTTGGCGGCAAAGTGATCACGGGCAGTTTGTAAGTATTTGGTGGCAATGCGTAAACGTGCACCTTGATGAACTGCGGCCTCATAATCAAAACCTTCACGCACCGCAACCATCATTTTGCAGCGTGCAATATTCAGATCTAATGGTTGGTAAAGCTCGGCTCCACCATGTTCTTGCAGTACATCTTTACCGGCAATGCCGATATCTGCTGCACCATATTGAACATAGGTGGGAACATCAGATGCGCGCACAATAACTAGTTGTATATTGCTACGATTGGTGGCAAGTATCAGTTTGCGTGAAGTTTCAGGATCATCTTGCGCCACTATCCCTGCGCTTTTCAGCAGGGGAGCGGTATCATCAAAAATACGTCCCTTGGAAAGGGCTATAGTAATATCAGTCATCATTAGCCAAGGTTGGCTTCGGCAAAATTCCAGTTAATTAATTTATCTAGAATTGTATTTACATAATCTATACGACGATTTTGATAATCTAAGTAATAGGCATGTTCCCAGACATCAATAGTCAATAGTGGGCGTAGGTTTTTGGTCAGCGGAGAATCAGCATTGGCTGTTTTTGCAATTGCGATTTTGTCGCCATCTAACACTAACCATGCCCAGCCACTACCAAATTGAGTCATTGCAGCGGCTGCAAATTCTTTTTTGCAAGCATCTAGGCTACCAAATGAAGCTTCAATTTTTTGTTTTAATGCAGCTGATGGTTCTCCACCGCCACTAGGACTTAAGCTATGCCAATAAAACATATGGTTCCAGACTTGTGCAGCATTATTGAAAATACCAGCTTTGTCTGCTTGTCCAGCAGTGGCTTCAATTATTTCTTCTAGTGATTTGCCAGCTAAATCAGTATCTTTTACTAGGTTATTTAAGTTGGTTACATAAGTATTATGATGTCTACCATAGTGAAAACTTAATGTGTGAGCTGAAATAACTGGTTCTAACGCATGATCAGTATAGGGAAGAGGGGCTAAAACATATTGTGAGCCGGATTGGGCGGCACTAGAAAAATTATTGACATTGATCATAATTGGTCTCCTTTGAGTCAGATGAAAACTGAAATGTAATGGTTTGTGAATGAACCTAAGGAACGCGCATGAAACAACTTAGGCATCTAGCTTTGTCTTTATACTTATCTTCTGCATTATATAAACAGTTACATAGCCGTGCTATGCGCCTGTTTATACGCTTTGAATATAAGCATAAATCCTGTGCTAGTTACCCAAGTTATTTCATGCGCGTCCCTAAGGTTATTCTGTACGATTGGTTTCAGTTGTAAAAGTAAGTTTATTGTAATTTGCGAGGCGTGCAGCTTCCATGACGGTTACTACCGATTGATGAGTAGCTTTTGCATCCGCATTGATAATAATTAATGGGTCAGCCTGGTCTCCAGCAGCAGAACTCAGTTGATCACGCAATTCGTCAAGGCTAGAAAATTTTACCAGTATGTTGTTAATGGTATAACTACCCATCGCATCAATTGAAACATCAATAATATTTGGACGATCAATGTTTTTATCTATTTCAGTTGCGGTTGACTGTGGTAAATTAATCTCAAGCTCGGAGAACTTTGAGTAAGTTGTGGTGATCACCAGAAAAATTAGAATCACCAATAACACATCAATCATTGGAATTAAATTAATCTCTGGTTCGTCTTTTTGTCGGCTACGTTGAAAGTTCATAGATATTTAGCTGTGTCTTTCATGGTTGTTGTTTTGTAACTTTATGCTTGGAATGATTATTTTATGCTGTGTCGAGCACAACGCATAGCTAGTCCTGAATGCCAAAATTCCATGTGCGGAGAGTATAGTTTATTATAGGCATAACTGCCACGATCATTCCGTACATACTAGCTAGATTCTGCAGCAGGATCTAGCTACTAATAGAAAATAACCATATCACCAAATGAATAAACCATTAGTTAGCATTGTCATGGGTAGCAATAGTGACTGGAACGTAATGCAGCATGCTGTTAAGGTGTTAACAGATTTTGATATCGCACATGAGGCGTTGATTGTATCCGCCCATCGTACTCCAGACCTGATGTTTGCACATGCTGAAAACGCTATACAACGCGGCATTAAATGCATAATTGCTGGTGCCGGTGGTGCCGCGCACCTTCCTGGCATGATTGCGGCTAAAACTACTTTACCGGTATTAGGTGTACCAGTTACTTCTAAGCAACTGCAAGGATTAGATTCATTACTTTCTATTGTGCAAATGCCTAAGGGAGTTCCGGTGGCGACCTTTGCTATTGGAGAAGCTGGTGCAACTAATGCAGGTTTATTTGCAGCAGCGTTATTAGCAGTTGAAGACAGTCAAATCGCACAAAAATTAGTTGATTTTCGTAAGCAACAAGTGGCAACTGTTGCTGCGATGACGTTACCTGTGCAATGAGTACAAAGAGTATCATGCCTGGTGCGATGCTGGGTTTGCTAGGTGGCGGGCAACTTGGGCGTTTATTTACCATGGCAGCTCAATTAATGGGCTATCAAGTTACTGTATTGGATCCATCAACACATAGTCCTGCTGGTCGTGTGTCTGATCGCTTCATATGCGCAAATTATGATGACCAAGCTGCGTTGTTAGAGCTTGCTACTACCTGTGAAGGTGTTACCACCGAATTTGAGAACATCTCTGCCAATTCACTTAACTTTCTGGCTAGGCATTGCATCGTATGTCCAGATGCCAATAGTGTGGCTATTGCACAAGATCGGATTGCTGAGAAGCAATTTTTAACAAGCAATGGCTTTGCACTTGCCGAATTTAAGGTGATTGAACATAACTATGTACTTTCATCTGAAATACCGTCAAGTTTATTTCCTGGGATACTTAAAGTTAGTCGATTTGGTTATGACGGCAAAGGTCAGATAAAAGTTGATAATATTGAACAATTAAATGCTGCCTTCACTAAGTTGAATGGGGGCAGTTGTGTTCTAGAACAACTATTACCACTTAAACATGAGATTTCAGTAATTGTGGCACGTGGATTTGATGGTGCAACAAGCATTTTTCCAGTTGCTGAAAACAAGCATCAACAAGGTATTTTAGATATCAGCATTATTCCTGCACGTATTCCTAATAAGCTGATTCAAACCGCTTGTGAAACAGCTATTCGATTAGTTGAAAAGCTTAATTATCATGGCATTTTATGTGTAGAATTTTTTATCTTAGACGATGGCAAATTGTTAATTAACGAAATCGCTCCACGCCCACATAATAGTGGACATGCTACGCTTGATGCCTGTGTTACTTCTCAATTTGAACAACAAGTACGCACACTTTGCAGTTTACCTTTAGGTAGCACTAAACAACACAGCGCTGCTGTTATGGTTAATTTGCTGGGAGATTTGTGGCAATCATCAGCCCCAGATTGGAATCGAGTATTACAACATGAATCAGCTAAATTACATTTATATGGTAAAGATGAAGCACGCCCTGGCCGAAAAATGGGCCATTACACAGTATTAGCTACAACCACCGAAGCTGCATTACAGAATGCATTAGAAATCAAACAATCTTTGGATATTAGTTATGAATAATGAACCTGCTTTGTTTGAAACCAACTTAACCAGTCTACCTTTGTTACATCGTGGCAAAGTGCGCGACATTTATGCTGTTGATGAAAATAATCTGTTAATTATTCAGACTGATCGTTTATCGGCATTTGATGTTATTTTACCAACTCCCGTACCTGGCAAAGGTAAGTTGCTAACTGCATTATCTAATTTCTGGTTTAATAAACTTAACCATGTGATTCCTAATCAGCTGACAGGAATTGCTCCAGAATCGGTGGTATCTGCTAATGAACAAGATCAGGTTGCTGGACGCGCATTGGTCGTCAAACGATTAAAACCGTTACCAGTAGAAGCTATCGTACGTGGCTATGTGGTCGGTTCGGGCTGGAAGGATTATCAGCAAAACGGTGAGATTTGCGGCATTACACTCGCCAAAGGTTTACAAGAAGCTGAAAAAATACCAGGTGGAGCTATTTTCACCCCATCCACTAAAGCAGAAATAGGTGCGCATGATGAAAATATTTCATTAGTAGCAACTAATAAATTACTAGGCGAAGCATTAGCTGCAAAAGTAAGTGAAGCAGCTGTGCAACTTTATACAGAAGCTGCAGACTACGCAGAAAAGAAAGGGATTATTATTGCTGATACCAAATTTGAATTTGGTCTAGATAATTCTGACAATCTTTATTTGATTGATGAAGTGTTGACACCAGACTCTTCTCGTTTTTGGCCTGCAAATCAATATGTAACGGGAAAAAATCCACCTAGTTTTGACAAACAATTTGTCCGTGACTGGTTGGAGCAGCAACACTGGAATAAACAAGCACCTGCACCGACATTACCAACGGAAGTTCTTAAGCAAACCATGGAAAAATATCAGGAAGCTTTACGATTGTTAACATCGTAAGCAATCATGATTCCACCTAGATTGAAAGTCCAAACAACATCTTAGTCCCAAGCAAATAAAGCAACACAATAAAAATTTTTCTAAGTAAGGCTGTTTGTGTGGTGTGAGTTGTTCTTGCTCCGATTGGTGCTGTTAGCATACTTGCAAATGCTAACCAAGCTAATGCAGGCAAGTAAACGTAGCCTAGGCTGTATGCTGGCAGTAAGTGTGCTTGTGTCATTCCATTCAAAATATAACCGACCGAACCAGCCACTGCGATTGGGAATCCGATAGCGGCAGCAGTACCAATTGCATGCTTAAGTTTAATATTGCATCGAGTAAGAAACGGAATAGTTAGCAATCCACCGCCAATAGCGACTAAGCTGGATAGCGCACCGATCAAGCCGCCGGCAGTAAATATACCAATCGAACCAGGTAGCTGATGAGTTTGTTTTGGGGCTAGTTTTAGCAGCATTTGTGTAGCTGCAGTATAGATAAAGATTACAAAAATTATACGTAATATTTGACTGGTTAATGTGTCTGCCAGTGTTGCGCCCACTAAGGTACCAATAATAATACCAGGAGTAATTTGTTTAACAATAGCCCAATTTACCGCGCCATGAAAATGATGAACACGTAAACTAGATGCCGAGGTAAAAACAATGCTTGCCATTGTCGTACCCAAGGCAAGATGCAGAATACGGTCTACAGGAAAGTCTTGCGCAATAAAAATAAAAGTCAGTGCAGGAACAATAACTAAACCACCACCAATACCAAGTAGCCCAGCAAAAAAACCGACAACTGCACCTAATATCAAATAAACCAGCCACCATTCCATACTCAATTAATCAACATATTTCTAAAATAAACTTCCACTCTGCTGGGTCGATTGGAGTAATAGACAAACGATTTCTTACTTGTAAAATTTTCATTTTGTTTAATTCTGGATATTGACGTAGTTCTTTAATGGTTACTAAACGGGTTCTTTTAATAAGTTTTATCTCGACATTGAACCACCTGGGATTTTCTGGTGTTGCCTTTGGATCATAGTATCGATTGTCACGATCAAATTGTGTTGCATCTGGATATGCAAGTGTTACGACTTCAGCTAATCCAACAATACCTGGTTGCGCACAACACGAATGATAGAAAAAAACTTGATCACCTAGGCGCATCTGATGGCGCATAAAATTACGTGACTGATAATTACGCACCCGATCCCAGGCAATTGTTTGATTTGGCATTGCCGCTAAGTCATCAAGATTTCTTTTAGAAGGCTCTGATTTCATTAACCAGTAACGCATATTATTTTTTAAATGTTTTTATTAATTGGATAAAGTTAAATTCTAAAGTAAACTTCCCAAGTGGCGAGTTAAGGAACCTGCATGAAACAAATCAGGCAACTAGCGCAGGATTTATGTTCATATTCAAGGCATATAAACAGGCGCATAGCACGGCTATCATAGAATAACTATGCACCCTAAGTACCGCCTCAAATCAGAGCAAAATGACTTCGCCTAAATGAACAAACTATTGTTGCCTCGTCCCTAAATAAAATAAATATTCTGGAGCTAACCTTTAAAGTGCGTAAAAATCATTCTACCTTAGAAAAAATTCGTTTGTCCAAACTAATGTCTGAACAAGGAATATGTTCACGGCGGGAAGCTGACCGTTTTATTGAGCGTGGTTGGGTGTTTGTAGATGGCGAACGTATTTCTGAGCTGGGTACAAAAATTTACCCTACGCAGAAAATAAAATTAAATCGAGCAGCACAGAATCAACAGGGTAATTTGATAACAATATTGTTAAATAAACCAATTGGCTATGTTTCTGGACAACCAGAACCAGGTTATCGACCAGCGATAAGTTTAATTAAGCGAGAGTCTCAATTTTTTGATAAACATTCTCGACAACGATTTACTCCAGAAAACTTAAAGAACCTGGCCCCAGCTGGCAGACTTGATATTGATTCACAAGGTCTATTGGTATTAACCCAAGATGGGCGAATTGCTAAACAACTTGTAGGTACAGATTCTGAGATTAAAAAGGAATATTTAGTGCGTGTAGAAGGATCGTTACCAAAAACAAAACTAGCATTATTAAACTATGGTTTAAGTCTAGATGGTCAAGAATTAAAACCTGCACAGGTGACTTGGCAGAACCAAGATCAATTACATTTTGTTTTACAAGAAGGTCGAAAACGTCAAATTCGTCGCATGTGTGAATTGGTTAATCTAAAGGTTACTGGATTAAAGCGTATTCAAATTGGAAAAATAAAATTAGCCAATCTACCATCAGGGAAGTGGCGTTATTTATCAGCTAATGAAGTTTTTTAGCAAAGGAGTCTGTATGAAGTTATTTCATACATATTCCAAAAAAGCTAAACTTTAAACCCCTCTGCCATAATAGAAACCTTGAATCATATCAAATCCCATCTGCCTACAAACAACATCTTCTTCCGCTGTTTCAACACCTTCCGCCAATACTTTGATACCGTGCTCATGGCTAAAATTAACTAACATTTCAATCATACGTTGTCTAGCTGGGTTGGCAGTATCAATATCATGGATTAAGCAAATGTCAAATTTTACGATATCAGGAGAAACATCTGCCAATTCAAGTAAACGTGCTTGTCCAGAACCAAAATCATCAAAGGCAAGTCCAATTTTTAGTTTATGTAAATGTTTTTTTATATCATGCATTTGTTTAATATCGGTGACAGCTTGCTCTGGAATCTCTAAAACTAATCGTATGTTTGGATAGTCAACAATAATTTTTTCAAGTCGTTGATACAAAGGGTTTGGATCTTTAATTTCTTTAGGGTGTACATTAAAGAAGAAACAGCTGTTTTGAGGGAATGATCGTGTTAAAAGCAATCCGACATCAAGGAATAATTCACTTAAAGCTATTTCCTCTCCGACGTGTTCAGCAATATGAAAGAGAGGGCCAGGAGCTTCTGGTATACCAGGGTGACTGCCTCTACCTAATAGCTCATATGCAATAACAGATTGTCCGTTGTTAACAATTGGTTGCAGGACTCCTTTTACTTGTTTATTGAGAATAAGTTGCTTGAATTCTTTAATGCCTCTGATAAGTTTTTTTTCTATGGAATCTCCGGTTGCAATATAGGTATGCTCCATATTTTCTGTTGAACTAGCCAGATTATGTTCTTCAATAACGACTCTCAACTCAATATCACCAAGACGAAGAATATCGCCGTCGTTAATTTGCGTACTCTCAGTTATTTTATTATCATTTAGAAAGGTACCGTTCGTGCTGTTTAGATCTTTTATACACAAATGCCCATCAGAGTCGATGATTTCAGCATGACGACGTGATATGCTATGCGCCTCTATTGAAAGCTCAAGATCAGGTTTTCTTCCAATTATAAAAGGTAAGGTGTTGACCATTACCTTACCGTATACATTCTCAGATGTAAAATAGCCCTCTAGATAACAGTTTTCCATATGAATTCCTTAAGATAGATGCTTCGCTTGATGATAGCACCAAGTTAATATTATCGCCAATACTACCTAGCTAGCATGTTTGAAACATCGGTTTTATTATTTACAATGAAGCCCAGCGTCCAAATAATACCTAGATCATGCAAATGATCGCACACATACTGCACAACAAATTGCTGCACATTATATGCACTATCGCTTACAGGATTATACTTCGCACGGTCGTAGTTTAGGTAAAATTACAATCCTAAAAAACCACCAGATTGATGATTCCATAGCTGGGCATAAAGCTTATTCTGGGCGATTAAGTTGCTATGACTTCCTTGTTCTACAATCTGCCCATGATCAAATACGATAAGACGATCCATTGCTGCTATGGTTGACAAACGATGTGCAATAGCTATCACTGTTTTGCCTTGCATAAGCTGATATAAGCTTTGTTGAATGCTATCTTCAACTTTAGAATCTAACGCAGAAGTTGCTTCATCTAATACTAATATAGGAGCATTTTTTAGTATGACACGAGCAATTGCAATACGTTGACGTTGACCACCAGATAGAGTGATACCACGTTCACCGACATGTGCATCATAGCCTTTGTTACCACGAATATCGATTAGCTCCGTAATAAATTCATGAGCTTGTGCTTGTTTAGCGGAGGCAATCATTTGTGCTTCAGTTGCATCAGGTCTACCAAACAATATGTTATCTCGGATTGAGCGGTGTAATAATGATGTATCTTGAGTCACCATAGCAATATTAGCACGCAAACTATCTTGATTTACTTGACTAATATCTTGGTTATCAATGCTTATTTTGCCATGCTGCACATCAAAAAACCTTAATAGTAGATTAACAAAAGTTGATTTTCCGGCTCCTGAACGGCCTACAATGCCTACTTTTTCACCAGCGGCAATTTGCAGAGTTAAATTATTAAAAATATTTGTTTGCTCTTTGTAACCTGTTTTCATATAAGAGAAGCTAACTTGGTTGAAGTTAATAGCCCCATGATTGACAACTAATTGTTTGATATTAGGTAGATCTACAACATCTTGCTGGTTTGATAGTGTATTAATGCCATCTTTTACTGTGCCAATATTTTCAAATAAATTACTTACTTCTCGCATAATCCAATGTGACATGCCAGTTAGCCGTATTGCTAGACTAAAAACAATTGCGATTGCACCAGGATTAATTGCATCATTTAGCCATAGATAAATACTTAGGGCTCCAGTAAAGAACACTAATAGCATATTGATGGACCAAACCCACACATTAAGCCAGGTCACTAGGCGCATTTGTGGATGTACCGTAGCAATAAATTCACCCATAGCTTCTTTCACATAATTTGATTCGCGTTGATTATGTGAAAAAAGTTTTAGTGTAATAATATTGATATAACTGTCGACAATACGACCGGTCATCATTGAGCGAGCGTCGGCTTGCAAGGTTGAAACGTTGCGTAACTGAGGGATAAAATGATAAAGAATACCAATATATACGACGACCCAAACCAACAGAGGCAAGCATAATCGAAAATCTGCATTGGCAACTAGTAATAAAGTTGTGATTAGATAAACTGTCACAAACAGCATGACATCTAATAACTTCATGACAGTCTCACGAACTGCTAAGGCAGTTTGCATTACCTTAGTAGCAATACGACCACTAAACTCATGCTGAAAGAAAGTGTAGCTCTGATTTAACAAATAACGGTGTGATAACCAACGCACCAGCATTGGAAAATTACCCATTAATGTTTGGTGGATTACTAGCGAATGTAGTAATACAATAATAGGAATAAATATTAGTATGAATAGAGACATGGCCAGTAATAGCGGCCATTCGTCTTGTAAAAAATTGGTCGAATCATGTCCGCTCAGCCAATCCACTATTTGTCCCAATATGCCGTACAACAATGCTTCACTGATAGCCAAACAAGTGGTCAACACCGCCATTAGTATCAGGTACGGCTCAATACCGCGCGTATAGTGGCGGCAGAATCGATAGATGCCCTTGGGAGGTTCTGTCGGATGTTCTGGTGGAAATGGATTAACTAGGCGTTCAAAAAAACCAAATAAATTCTTTTGTTGAGTTCTTTTATCCACCACTTAAACGGTCGTAGATTCTAAATCCGGCGACATAAGTTCCAATAGCTGAACCAAGTGTGGAAAATAGAAAGATTAGTAATATTCTGGTTACTTGGTTACTCCACCAGCCTTTTAAGCTAGTAGCATCACTTCTAAGGCGGTTAAAATCAGCAACTTTAGGCTTGCGTAAATAAGTTTCAGCAGCAGCAACAACCATCCCAGCGCCAATGGTTGGATTTAATGAAGTAAGTGGGGCAGCAAGAAATGCAGTCATTACTGTTAATGGGTGTGCAAATGCAATTGCAGCACCTAATGCAGAAAGTCCGCCATTAATTAATACCCAATCGATAACCATCGCCATACCAATCTCTGGGCTACGCATAAAACCAATAGTAAAGCCAGTAATTACTAAGGCCACAATCGCCCATGGTAAATATCTAAACCAATTAGATGACTCAGGGATAACATCAAGTTCAGAAATTTTTTCGCTTGGATTGTTAATGCCTTCAGTCTCTAGCAATTCGGTCATGCCATTCATATGTCCTGCACCAATGATAACCAATATATTTTTATAGTTATTTTCTTGGCTTTCTTTTAACAGTGAAGCTGACATATATTCATCCCGCTCACTAATTAACGGCTTGAATAAATCTTGTTCATCTTCTGCAAACTGAGCGAAAGTACTTTCCAGGACATCGCCTTGTTTTAATTTTTCGATCTCATCTTCACTAACTTTTTCTTGACTAATAATACTGGCAAACAACCCAGCAAATAAACCAAAACGTTTCCACCAAGGAACATTACGATAGATTCGTTTAAGAGTTGTGCCAATTTCTCGATCAATTAACAGAACAGGCAAATTTGCTGTAGTTGCGTCTTTGACTGCAACCCGCATTTCAGCACCAGGTTCAATACCAATTTGCTCGGCCATACGTTGTTGAAAAGCGCCTAATGCCAAGCTTGCAGCGACCATACTGGCCTGACCACTTTTGATTACTTGGAATAAATCCATTTTAGCGATTGCGTCTGGATTAACAATTGCATTATGACGACTTGGGCATAATTCAACTGCGACGGCATCATACGAGCCGGTAGCGATTAATTCTTGTACTTTGTCAGCACTAGCTTTTGAAACATGTGCGGTGCCAAGTATGGTAATGTTGCAACCATTGACTTGTATGCTCTTAAGAGGTTCTGTTGACATTAATTATTTAGTTGTAAATGGGATATAGAATAAAACCTAGATCCTACAGGTAATCGCACACATACTGAGCAACAGATTGTTCCATATAGCAAATCTTATTCTTTGGGAATATCAATAAGTATTCCACGCAGAATAATATTCACTCTATAAAACCATCGCCGTGCGAAGTATATATGCACGATTACTTACAGGATCTAGGTTAGGAACGTGCATGCCTCAATGTCCAGCATAAAGCTGCGCAACTTCATCTTGGTAATAATCTAAAACTTTACTGCGTCTTAATTTTAAAGTTGGTGTCAGCATATCATTCTTAACTGTCCATGGTACAGGTATGATGGCGATACGACGTATTTTGGCATAACCTGGAAACTCTCGGGTTAAATGGGTAATTTTATCTAGTAGAATTTTCTCGACTTGAAGCTGTTGTTGTGATGACAAATCACTTAAATTAATATCCAAGGTATTCTGCTTAGCAACATCTTCCCATATATCTGTATTCAAAACAGCCAATATACTTAAATAAGATCGTGCTTCACCAACTAACATAACTTGTTCAAATACTGGGTCACGTAAAATAGCTGTTTCTATGTCTGCTGGTGGTACTTTTTCGCCAGTTGAAAGTACAATAATTTCCTTTAACCGTCCGGTAATTGTAACTCTTCCTTGTGCATCAATACTGGCAATATCGCCAGAATTAAGCCAGCCATCATCTGATATCACAGCTTTAGTTGCTTCTGGATTCTGCCAATAACCTAGCATCACATTAGGACCATGAATTAATAAGGCATTGTTAATACCCAGTTTGACTTGTACTCCAGGGATTGGTAAACCAACACTAGTTGGCAGATTATCTTCCAAGCGATTGGCGCATACGACAGGGCTACTTTCTGTCATCCCAAAGCCTTGTAAAATAGGTAAACCAAGCCCAATAAAGACACGTGATACTTCCGCAGGTAATGCGGCTCCACCGCTCGTCACTTTGAGTAAACATCCGCCTAATTTTTGTTTAACTTTACTGGCGACTAATTGTTCTAATAATGGCCATAATAAATGAGTAAGTTGTTTGGAACCACGTCCTTGTTGGTGTTCAAATCGGCTATAACCAACTTCGACAGCAAAATTAAATAACCAACGATTGAACGCGGGACCTGCTGCAAGTTTAGCGCGAATACTCGCATAAACTTTTTCGTAAATACGTGGCACTGAAATAAGTATAGTTGGCCGAATAATTAATAAATCTTCTTGTAATTCTTGAATTGAACGGGCATAAGCAACCGTAGCTCCGCACATCATGGGAATATAGTAGCCAGATGTACGTTCAAAGGTATGCGATAGGGGTAAAAATGAGAGTAATAAATCATTAGGTGATATTGGTACAATTTGTGCACAACTAGCCGCATTGGTAAGAATGTTATGATGGCTTAACATAACACCTTTAGGGCGACCTGAAGTACCTGATGTATAGATAATGGTAGCAAGACTATGTGGATCGACATTGACATGCTGAACTTCACCAGTGCCAACTGGTAGCCAGTCATTGCTTAATGCAACTAAGTCTTGGTCATCTTGATTGAGATTGTTTTTATCAAACTGATTGATGATGACGACACGTTGCAATCCTTTAACTTGATCACGTATTTCAATGAAGCTTTGCCATTGTTCTTGTGAAGCTAATAATAGCAATTTAACACCTGCATCATTTAATGTATAAGCTGCATTCTCAGCCCTGTCATCGGTGTATAGTGGTACAACAACTAACCCTAATCCTAATGCAGCCTGTTCAAACATTACCCATTCTGGGCAATTTCTTAACATAACAGCTACTCGGTCACCAGGCGCTAGTTTCTCTCTAGAAAGTGCAGCTTGCCAGCGTGCAACAGCTATATTCATCTGCTCCCAGGTATAATTGCACCATTTCCCGGTAGACGACTCATAGTATCGATAAGCTATTTTTTGTGGTGAGCGTAATACTCGTTCATTGAATAAGCCATCCAGTGTTTTTGCTTGTTCTACAGTAATAATGCTGGTCATCGTCATCCATACAGGTTAATGCCTAGATCCTGCAAGTGATCATACACAATTTGTTACACACTATATGTATAGTAGTCACTTGCAGGATCTAGGAACAAGTTTATAAATAGGGGGTAAATAACGTAATCAACTGTTGTCGGATCTAGATTCTAATAATTCTTCGAATTTCTCAATTGGTAGTGGTTTGCTAAATAAATATCCTTGATAGACAGCGCACCCTTGATTCATAAGAATTTCTTGTTGTTCTTCTGTTTCTACACCTTCAGCAATAACACTTAGACCTAAGTTTTGTGCCATTGCAATGATAGTGCTTACAATTGATCTGTCGTTACTATCGAACACGATATCACGTACAAATGATTGGTCAATTTTTAACTGATTTAAAGGTAGTTGTTTGAGATATTGTAAAGATGAATAGCCAGTTCCAAAGTCATCTAATGAAAACTGGACACCGATAGTTTTTAATTTATTCATGGTTGTAATGGTGTCTTTAACATTTTCTAATAACATGCTCTCGGTTAATTCTAGCTTAAGAAGTTCTGGTTTGATATCTGCTTGTTGTATGGCAGATTTAACTTGCTCCGCAAAATCAGTTTGGCGAAGTTGTTTAATACTCACATTCACAGATAAAACCAAATTACATGTTCGCATGTTTTTCTGCCATCTTTTTATTTGGCTGCAAGCAGTTCTAATAACCCACTGCCCAATAGGCAATATCAAGCCTGTTTCTTCTGCAAGTGGAATAAATTTTATGGGAGACACTAAGCCACGTTCAGGGTGTTGCCAGCGTATTAGTGCTTCTACACCAACAGGATTATTTGAATCATCTACTTGAATTTGGTAATGCAAATGAAATTGCTTTTTATCCAGTGCCTTACGTAATTCAGACTCAAGCGATGAGCGGTCAAGAATTACATCTTGCATCTTTGGGTCAAAAAAACAAACCGCATTACGGCCAGATTTTTTGGCCTGGTACATAGCAATATCTGCCTGTTTTAATAATTCTTCGGTCGTATGTTGGTGACTATTAAATACAGCAATTCCGATACTGGAGCTACTGTGGTGTTCATGTTTATCAAATTGATAAGTCTGACATAAGCTGGTAAGAATTTTATTCGCAATATTTTTAACCAGTGTAGCTGATTCTATAGAGTTTCCGCTTAGTTCTTCCAATATTACAACAAACTCGTCGCCACCAAAGCGAGACACGGTATCAGCTTCACGCACACAGGATGTCAGACGTTTTGCAACCTGTTTTAATAATTGATCACCGAAATCATGGCCAAGCGTGTCGTTTAGGTTCTTGAAATTATCCATATCAATAAACAACAACGCTCCATCCTGTTTGCTACGTGTGCTGGAAGCTAATGCATGATCAAGTCGATCAATTAGCAGGCGCCGATTAGGTAGCCCAGTAAGATGATCATAAAAGGCTAAGTTTTTAATTTCTTCCTCAGCAGCCTTGTGTGTTGAAATATCAGCTAATGTTGCAACATAATTAATGATGTTATTGTTTTTATCTTTTACTGAGGTAATAGAGAGAGACTGTGGATAGATTCCACCATTTTTGTTTTTATTATAAAGTTCACCACGCCAACTTCCTGTAGAATTAATGGCATCCCACATAGCCATATAAAAGTTTTTATCTTGTAAGCCAGAACTAAGTATTTTCGGGGTTTTTCCATAGACATCTTCAGCTGTATAACCAGTGATGTTAGTGAAGGCGCTATTTACACGGAGAATGACTTTGGCGGCATCAGTGATCATCATTCCTTCTTTTGCTTCAAAGGCAGTAGCTGCAACACGTAAATCATGTTCAGTTGCTTTGTGCTCAGTGATATCAATCATAATGCCACGTATCCATCGTGGCGCGTTATTTTCAATTACCACATTAACAATATCTCGCAACCAAATGGTGCGGCCATCGTGTGTAATAAAACGATATTCAAAGTTATGCGGCTCTTTTTGTTTTGTACAACTCATGCAAAATGTAGGTGCCCAGACCTGGTCATCAGGGTGTATATGCTTTACCCAGAACCCAGGTTTCATCCAATCTTCTATTGGATAACCGAATAGGCGTTCTGCTTGTTTGCTTACAAAGGTAAAGTTAAATGTGGTTGCGTCTGCTTCCCATACAATCCCATCAGTAGAATCCACTAAATCACTAAATCGTTGGTTTAAAATATTAGTTTCTTTATTTACTCGTTTAATTGTATTGACATAGATCGCTAGAATCATTCCAACCATAGACAAAATAAGCATAAACAACCAGTAATTTTTAAGATTTGCAGTGCTAATTTCATCAGCAAAAAAACCAACTTCATAATACGCACCCCATAATGCTTGGATTGCAATCATCAGTAGGACGAACGTTGTGCCATAAATTCCAAGTAGTATTGACACCCAAGTAACACAAAAAAACATAATATAGGCTCTGGGTACGTTGCTAACATTCTCATAAAAATAACCAAAGAAAATAATTTGTCCTGCAATAAATGTTAATGTGATCAGTAATGTTGCAATAATTAATTGTTTTGCATCTAATGTAATGTTTTTTTCTTGCCAGAAGGCTAGTATAAAAGGCGTTACTAAAACTACGCCAAGTGCATCACCCATCCACCAATGTAGTACATTAGCAAGATAATCAGCAGGGCTAATAATGCCTGCTGAAAATAAGGCTAATGCACCAATAATTGCACCTGAAATAGTGGCAACACCTGCGCCTAACACAATTAACCGCAAGTAATCTGGCAGGGCATGTAAAAATAGGATAGATTTGGAGTTGCGTGTAAGTAGCCAAGCACCTAAAAAAGCCTCAAGTGTTTGCGCTAAGGTCATGCCGCCAATTGCCCAAAATGAATCAAGGAATAGAGTATTTAGTAGTAATGAGCCGGACAATATTCCCCAAACATAGTGTTTACCACCAATAAGTAGTACTGCCAAGGCTAAACCACTACCCGGCCAAATAGCACTAACAATGCCTTGACTGGTGAAATAGCGATGAATGATGATGCCAAGCGCCAGGTAAAGCACGGCAACACTTAATTGTTTTATAAATTTTATAGGAATATCTAAATTCAGCATGTTGCTTGTCATTAATTTATTATAGTTATTATCTTTGTTCACTCTTACTCAGACTCTAATAAAAACCACGCCCAAACAATTCTTGATTATCCTTGAGTTGTAACATATGCAGGTACCAATTAATTACTTTGCCAAGAAATAATATAAAAACATATTAGCTAATGGTTCGATAATTTGCTGGATCGCCTATCGTTAGATAAATATGCTTGATAATACTATAAAAAAATTCATTGTTTAAATTGCCTTTAATAATATGATTAATAGAAATAGACTTCTGTTCTTTTTGTTTTTATTTACATTATTTATTACAAATGCAAATGCATTTGATTGGTCTATTAATGAGTTACATTATCAATATGGAAAACTTGACACACCAAATTTTGCTGGTGGTGGATCTGCGAATACGCAAGTCTTAACTTTCCAACATGCGAGCGGCTGGACTTATGGAGATACTTTTTTGTTTGTTGATTACTTAAATGATGATGAAACTGATAATTTTAATGATGGAGATTTGTACGGGGAGCTTTATTTAAATTTTAGTTTGAACAAGATCATTAAAAAAAAATTTAGATTTGGTCCTATTCAAGATGTTGGTATCTTATTTGGTCTGAATGCCGGGGATAAGGCTAAAGTTCTAAAGTATCTTCCTGGCATGCGTTTGAGCTGGGATATCCCTGGCTTCACTTTTCTTAATACCGATTTCACTGCTTATATTGACGATAGTGCGGGCCTTAGTAATGGTGGTGCACCATCAGAGGACAACAGTTTTTTGATTGATTTAAATGCTGCTTATCCAATCGTATTTGGTGGCCATATATTCAATATACAGGGACACGTAGAATATATTGGAAAACGGAAAAATGAATTAGGTTTTGAAGTGTCAGATTGGTTGCTATCACAAATACAGTTTCGCTATGACCTTGGCAACCTACTTTATGGAAAAAGCAATCATTTATTTACCGGGATAGAATGGCAATTTTGGTTAAATAAACTTGGTGATAAGAAAACAGATGAAAATGCGGTGCAAGCGTTAGTTGTCTGGCGTTTTTAGTTTATTTAGTTTTAACAATTCTAAAATTCTTTTTTTCACCATAAAGACTATGAAGAAATTTATTGTAAAAAAGAATTTTAAATAGATATTAATAGATACTTAAAAATAACACACAAACTCAATATATTCAAATAATTACCATTAATGGCAAAGCTTAAGATTAATAATTATAAGTTACATTCGGTTTGACACTATTGTGTTGGTGGTTATTAAGGTTCACACTTGCGCCTGGGGAAACCCTAATTAACCACTAACATAAGGAAGAATCAAATGAAAAAAAGTCTTAGTTTGACGCTGCTAAGTATAGCGAGTCTGTTTTTTCTAAGTTTCAGCGGCTGGGTGAGTGCCGCTGAACCTTTGAGTGAAGCTCGCGTTGTATCCCAGTACAACT
Source organism: Nitrosomonas sp. (assembly GCA_021774055.1). Lineage (GTDB taxonomy): Bacteria > Pseudomonadota > Gammaproteobacteria > Burkholderiales > Nitrosomonadaceae > Nitrosomonas. The sequence goes on from JAJFJL010000210.1 coordinate 20,733, forward strand.
ACATCATGCATATTATGGCCATGCTGTTAATTGGTTTTGGTTTTCTCATGGTATTCGTGCGACGCTACGGTTTTGGTGCAATTACCGGAACCTACCTAGTTGTTGCTGTAAGTATTCCACTTTATATCACATTACGTGCTCACGGTATTATGGGCCATCATCTTGACCCACATACCCTAGATGCGCTACTTTTTGCTGAACTAGCTGCTGCTACAGCATTAATTGCGATGGGAGCGGTGCTTGGTCGCCTACGAGTATTTCAGTATACTTTGCTAGCATTATTCGTGGTTCCACTTTATTTGTTAAACGAATGGATCGTGTTAGATAATGCCTTTGGTTTAACCGACGGATTTCAAGACACCGCTGGATCAATCGTTATCCATGCTTTCGGTGCTTATTTCGGTTTAGCTATGTCTGTAGTATTGACCACAGCACATCAACGTAGCAAGCCAATTGAATCAGATGCAACTTCAGATCGTTTTGCTATGCTAGGATCAATGGTCTTATGGTTATTCTGGCCTAGTTTTGCAACTGCTCTGGTACCACTCGAGCATATGCCACAAACAGTTGTCAACACAATCTTAGCGCTAAGTGGTGCAACTATTGCTACTTATTTCGTAAGCACCATGGTTAATAAACGCAAAACATCAATGGTTGACATGGCAAATGCTGCCTTAGCCGGTGGTGTTGCGATCGGTTCAGTCTGCGATATCGTTGATCCATTAGGTGCATTTACTATCGGTTTATTAGCAGGTTCAATCTCTGTACTTGGCTACCGCTTCCTTCTCCCACTATTGGAAAAAGCCAGAATTTTCGATACCTGTGGTGTTCATAATTTACATGGCCTACCAGGATTAATGGGTGGTTTAAGTGCACTGCTATTAGTACCAGGTATTGCAGGTGCCCAACTTACCGGTATCGGCATTACTCTAGGCATTGCTATTGTCGGAGGACTGGTCGCTGGTGCATTAATCCGAATAACTGGCACCACCAAAGAGCCTTATGAGGATAGTGTTGAGTTTACACATACCGGTGGACCTGAAGTTGAAACTGATAATGTTGTTGCAACATTACAAGCTAGAATTGAGGCGTTAGAAAATAATGCTGCTGCAACAGCTGCATCTACCGGAGCGTCAAATATCAGCGCTACTGTAGAAAAAGCACAACCTAGCACATAATTTTTTTATGGCTAAATCCGCCAACCTGATAATTTGGTTGGCGGCATTTGTATTTTAGCATCCTTCATATTTATGAAGGATGCCTCTATTGCACTATCTTTACGGGTATTATTTGCAAATCAACTTGCTGGCATTAAACTGTGCTGTAAAAATTATTCGCCTATCAAAGTGGTAATTATCACATACACAAGCTATTAACTTTAGTATCTTAAAAGTAGCAATTTTAGTTGAAATGGTGAAAATCCAGATTGACAAAAATGCTATTTATTTGCGGTGTATCTTTGTACCTAGACCCTGCAAGTAATCATGCATATAGTGTGTAACAAATTGTTGTGCAAAATATGTATGATCACTTGCAGGATCTAGGTTGTGATTTATATTTTTGATAAAGGGGTGAAATTATGAGCAAGCTGTTTTTGATTGCTGTTATGTTGTTTGCGTTATTAGGAATTGCTAATGCAGAGACAAATATTAATACCGCTTCACAGTCTGAACTTGAGCTACTTCAAGGGGTTGGTCCAGTAAAAGCGCGTTCAATTGTTGATTATCGTAAGAATAATGGACTGTTTCAGTCTAAAGATGATTTAATGGAAGTTGATGGAATTGGTGCTGGCACGCTCAATAGATTACGTGATGATATAACGGTTGGTACTGTTGTTGAGCAGAATAAATAATTAACAAAGAGTAAGCCACCGGCTCTGCCGGTGGAAATATAGCAAACTTTATGAAATAATCTATTGCGCAGTATATGTACGAAAACCTGCAAGACCCAGGTTTAAGATTATTTTTTTCATTGCGCTAAAGAACGCACATGAAATAAATTAGGTAACTAGCTTTGTATTCAAGCCCATCTTCTGCGTTATGTAAACAGTTGCATAGCCGTGCTATGCGCCTGTTTACACGCTTTGAATATGAACATAAATCCTGCGATAGTTGCCTAATTTATTCCATGCACATTCCTAAGAACTTTACTCCATAGCCATTTCCAACTCCAACCAGTTTTCTTCTAGTTCCGCTATTTTTTGCTCTAGCTGCATATGGTTACTATTAAGTTGATTAATGTCATCGCGCGTACGGTTGGTATAGGTAGTTGGATCAGCTAATTGGCGGTTTACAGCGGCTAACTCTGCTTGAGTAAGCTTTAATGTTGATTCAAGCTTACTTTGCTTAGCCAGCAGTTGCTTTTTATTTGGCTTAGCAATGGTTTTCTGACGTGGTTTTGCTACTTGAATAGAGGCTTCTGCCATACTGCTGCGTTGAGCGTCAATCCAGGCTCGATAATCATCCAAGTCACCGTCAAATAAACCGGCTTCGCCATTGGCAATTAGCCATAATTCATCGGCAACTGCACGAATCAAACTACGATCATGCGAAACTAATACAACAGCACCAGCGTATTCTTCTAATGCTAATGTCAGGGCATCTCGCATATCTAAATCAAGATGATTGGTTGGCTCGTCCAATAATAATAGATGCGGTTTTTGCCAGGCTAATAGCGCTAATGCTAAACGGCTTTTTTCGCCGCCTGAGAAACTAGACACTGGACGATCTTCACTATTTCCGGCTAGCCCAAAGCGGCCTAAAAAATTACGCAAGGTTAATTCTGTTTCTTTAGGTGCTAACTGCTGCAATTGTTGTAGTGGTGTGGCAGCTTTATCTAGATTTTCTAATTGATGCTGCGCAAAATAACCAATGCGAATATCTGGTGCAATTTCTAGACAACCAGTCGTAGGTTTTATTTCGCCAGTTAATAATTTGATGAAGGTTGATTTCCCCGCACCATTTGGGCCTAATAATGCAATTCGTGCGCCCGCTTGCAAAACCAGATTAATTCGCTGGAATAATAGATTCTTTGTATCATAACCGAAACTTATATCTTTAACTCGCAACAGGACATCAGGGCTACGTTCTGGTGCGTCTATCTGTAATTGGAAGTGACCATCTTCGGTTTGTACAGGTGCCACACGAACCAATCGTTCCAATGCTTTAATTCGACTTTGCGCTTGCTTTGCTTTAGTTGCTTTAGCACGAAAACGTCGTACAAAATCTTCCATGTGGGAGATTTTCTTTTGCTGTTGTTGAAACGCCTTAGTTTGCTGCATTTCTCGTTCAGACCTGGTGCGTTCAAAGTCATCATAATTACCAGTGTAGCAATCAATTTTTAGCTGAGTGATATAAGCGATACGTGTAGCACAGGCATTAAGAAATTCTCGGTCATGTGAAACTAGTATTATGCTACCTGGATAGTTTGCTAGGTATTGTTCTAACCAAATGATGGCCTCTAAATCTAGGTGATTAGTTGGCTCATCCAGTAACAATAGGTCGGCTCTGTGCATTAAGGCGCGCGCCAGGTTTAAGCGCATACGCCAGCCACCAGAAAAACTTGCTACCGAATTTTCTAATACTTGGTTACTAAAACCCAGGCCATTCAATAACTGAGCAGCACGAGCGCGAGCAACATAGCCGTTAATCGCTTCATAGCGATGTTGCGCCTCAAACCAGGCGCTATCATGTACCTCAAGTGCAAGCTTTTTTTCTAATTGGCGTAACTCAATATCACCATCCAAAACAAATTCTAAGGCAGGTTGGTCTGAACTAATAATTTCTTGTTCGACAAACGCGATTGTTTTGCCGGATTGTAATGCGACCTCGCCGCTTTCTGGCTTAACTTTTCCGCGAATCAATTTAAATAAAGTTGATTTTCCGCAGCCATTCTTGCCAATTAAGCCAACACGTTGATTATCAAATACTTGTAGATTAATGTCTTGAAGTAGCGGTACACCTCCCATCAGGTAGGTTAAATTTTGAATATTTAGCATGGCGCGATGATAGCAGATACCGGTAGCGACTCTAAATGAATAATGTTACCTAGATCCTGCAAGTGATCATGCATGTAGTGTGTAATAAATTGTCTCATAGAGTGAATTTTATTTTGTGCAGGATACTTATTAATATTCCCAAAGCATAAAATTTGCTATATTAAACAATCTGTTGCGCAAAATGCGCATGACCACTTGCAGGATCTAGGTGTTAATGGTGTCTGTTAAATATTCATCTACTTAAGGTTCTAATAGGCTATGATTACTGGCTTTGCATGGCTATCAAATAATGAAATGGCTTAATCTCACCACAGTTAAAACAGCGCAAGGTGAAATACAACTGCCTGGATCTAAAAGTATCTCCAATCGTATCTTACTGTTGGCTTCTCTTGCTGCAGGTACCACACATGTTCATGACTTACTTGCCTCTGATGACACTGCACGCATGCTAGAGGCGCTTAAAATGCTGGGGGTGTCAATTACTCAAGAGGAGAAGAATCATTATTGCATTATTGGTTGTAATGGAAAGTTTCCCAAACAGGATGTTGATTTGTTTCTAGGTAATGCAGGCACCGCATTTCGTCCTTTGGTTGCGGTGTTGGCATTGATGCAAGGAAATTTTCGGTTATCTGGTGTAGCACGCATGCATGAACGTCCGATTGCTGATTTGGTGGATGCATTACGACAACTAGGTGCAGACATAAGTTATCTTGGTAACGACGGTTACCCACCATTAGAAATAAAACCAGGAAACTTTAATTCAGATGATGTCAACCAGCTAACTGTTAAAGGGGATGTGTCTAGTCAATTTTTATCTGGTTTGTTAATGGCACTACCACTAACTGGAAAAACAGCCAATATAAATGTAGATGGAATTTTGATTTCAAAACCTTATGTTGACCTGACGCTGGCCCAAATGCGACGGTTTGGAGTGCAAGTTAAAAACAAACAATCACAATATTTTGTATTACCAGGTAAGCAAACATATTGCAGTCCGGGTAAAATTGTGGTTGAAGGGGATGCATCTTCGGCTTCTTATTTTCTTGCAGCAGGTGCTCTTGGTGGTGGGCCAGTACGAGTACATGGTGTTGGTTGTGATAGTCTACAAGGAGATGTTCGTTTTACTGAAGCCTTAGAAAAAATGGGAGCATGCATCACGATGGGCGACCATTGGATTGAATCCTGTGCACCATCTGCTAATAACCAGCTAAAAGCTATTGATCTTGATTGTAATCATATTCCTGATGCGGCGATGACTTTAGCTGTGATGGCGTTGTTTGCTAATGGTGTCACCACACTAAGTAATATTGCTAGCTGGCGTTTAAAAGAAACCGACCGGCTTGCTGCTATGGCAACAGAGTTACGTAAATTAGGCGCGCAGATTGAAGAAGGAGCTGATTTTTTGCGGATTAAGCCGCCACTTGATGGCATTACTCCAAATGCAGCAATTGATACCTACGATGACCATCGCATGGCCATGTGCTTTTCATTAGTATCATTTGGTGCACCAGTACGTATTAATGATCCAGATTGTGTCTCTAAAACATTTCCAGATTATTTTAACCAATTAGCACAAGTAACTCACGCTTAATTGGAGCATGTTTTTTTATACAATATAGATTCTGCAGGACCTAGGAGCCTGTCGGACTTATGATTTCGAAGCGAAAATTTGGAGAATCTAGGCCAAATTCTCACCGGTTTGAGGCGGATATTGGGTATATTTAACGAAAACCAGGGAGGATCTGGGCCGATTTCTCCGAATTTGCAGCCAAAACTCATAAGTCCGACAGGCTCCTAGGAGCCTGTCGGACTTATGATTTCGAAGCGAAAATTTGGAGAATCGAGGCCAAATTCTTACTGGTTTGAGGCGCATATTGAGTATATTTAACGAACACCGGGGAGGATTTGGGTCGACTTCTCCGAATTTGTAGCCGAAACTCATAAGTCCGACAGGCTCCTAGATAAGAATACTTCATCTTTAAGGTGTTACATGAAAATTAATGCTATTCCTGTTATTACTATTGATGGCCCATCTGCCTCTGGCAAAGGTACCGTCGCGCAACTAGTAGCACAACGACTTAACTATCATTACCTTGATAGCGGTGCGTTATACCGTTTAGTGACCTTGAAGGCCATGCAAGACAAAATAAATCTTACAGATGAGGAAAGATTGATTAATGCTGCTAAAAACCTAAGTGTTGTTTTTAGCAATGAACAAATTTTGTTAGATGGAAATAATGTTTCAAATGAAATTCGTGCGGAGCAGTGTGGTATTGGTGCATCTAAAATCGCTATTTTTAATCAAGTTAGACAAGCACTAATGGCGTATCAACGCTCATTCCGTAAGCTTCCTGGCTTGGTAACCGATGGCCGTGACATGGGATCGGTTATTTTCCCAGATGCAACATTAAAAATATTTCTAACAGCAAGTTCTGAGGAACGCGCATATAGACGATATAACCAGTTGAAAGAGAAAGGAACAAATGATAACATCGCTGACTTACTGAAAGACATACAGAGACGGGATGCGCGTGATAGAAATCGTGCAGTAGCGCCACTACAGCAATGTGAAGATGCGAAGATGCTAGATACAACGGCACTCAGTATTACCCAAGCTGTGAATCAAGTGTTGAAATGGCACACTGAAATTTGCCAAAATAATAGTTGAGTATTGTATTATTACCAGTTCATGTTCAACTTATACGCTGCAATTAATTGTGCCTCGTTCCTTAGGTTGGACAAATTAAAATCGTTTGCAGGCCTAAAATAGGCCTGTGTTTTTTTTACTAATTAACTCACCCGCCAATATAGTTATTATAAATTATATGCATCCATGCGGGTTTTTTTTAAATCAGGTACTTGTTAAATGACTATTGCTTCTCCAGCTATTGATGCCCCGGAAAGTTTTGCCCAAATGTTCGAAGAAAGCATCGCACGCCAAGAAATGCGTGTCGGTGAATTAATTACCGCCGAAATTGTACGGATTGACTACAACATTGTTGTTGTTAATGCCGGTCTTAAATCTGAAAGCTTTATTCCCATCGAAGAATTCAAAAATGACAAAGGTGAAGTTGAAGCCAACGCCGGAGATTTTGTTACGGTTGCCATTGAAGCACTAGAAGATGGTTATGGTGAAACTCGTTTGTCGCGTGACAAAGCAAAACGACTGGCGGCATGGCATGATCTGGAAAAGGCAATGGAAAGCGGTGCTATCGTAAGTGGCATGGTTAACGGCAAAGTCAAGGGTGGCCTCACTGCGATGATTAATGGTGTGCGCGCTTTTCTTCCTGGCTCGTTGGTTGACGTTCGTCCGGTTAAAGATACGACACCATACGAAAACAAAGAAATGGAATTCAAGGTCATTAAACTTGATCGTAAACGTAATAATGTAGTTGTTTCACGTCGTGCTGTACTGGAAGAGAACTTAGGTGCAGATCGTGAAGCATTATTAGCAAGCTTGCATGAAGGTGCAGTTGTTGACGGAATTGTTAAAAATATTACCGATTACGGTGCATTTGTTGATCTGGGTGGTATTGATGGTCTACTACACATCACAGACTTAGCTTGGCGACGGGTGAAGCATCCTTCTGAAGTTATCAATGTTGGTGACGAAGTCACCGCTAAGGTTCTTAAGTTTGATAAAGAAAAGAATCGTGTCTCATTAGGAATGAAACAGTTAAGTGATGATCCGTGGGTTGGCCTTTCAAGACGCTATCCACAAGGCACACGTTTATTTGGCAAAGTAACTAACTTGACTGATTACGGCGCATTTATTGAGATTGAACAAGGTATTGAAGGGTTGGTTCATGTGTCTGAGATGGATTGGACTAATAAGAATGTTTATCCATCAAAAATGGTTCAATTAGGTGACGAAGTTGAAATCATGATCCTTGATATTGATGAAGAGCGTCGCCGTATTTCTCTTGGTATGAAGCAATGCAAGGCAAATCCATGGGAAGATTTCTCAATGAATCATGACCGTGGTGATAAAGTATCTGGACAAATCAAATCAATTACTGACTTTGGTGTTTTCATTGGCTTACCAGGGAATATTGATGGTTTGGTTCATTTGTCTGATTTATCATGGAATCAGCAAGGTGAAGATGCGATTCATAATTATAAAAAAGGCGATGAAATTGAAGCTCAGGTGTTATCGATTGATGTTGAGCGTGAACGTATTTCATTAGGCATTAAACAACTTACTGGCGATCCTTTTAGTAGCTTTGTTACAACCAATGATAAAAATAGCATTATTAAGGGCACGGTTAAGTCGATTGATGCCAAGGGTGCTGTTGTTGCTTTAACAGATGATGTTGAAGGATACCTACGTGCTTCAGAAGTATCACGCGATAGAGTAGAAGATATTCGCACCCACCTGAAAGAAGGTGACAAGATAGAAACAATGATTATTAATATTGATCGTAAAAATCGCTCTATCAATCTCTCTATCAAAGCTAAAGATAAATCAGAAGAAACTAGCGCATTACGCAAGATTGCTACTAGCAATAAAAATACTCCAGCCAGCACAGGAACAACTAGCCTGGGAGCTTTACTTAAAGCTAAAATTGACAGTAAAAATACCGAGCAATAGAGGAAAAATGTATGACAAAATCTGAATTAATTTCCAGACTTGCTGCGCGCTACCCATTATTAGTAGCAAAAGATGCTGAGCTTGCGGTCAAGGTTATTCTTGATGCAATGGCAAAAAGTCTATCAGAAGGGCAGCGTATTGAAATTCGTGGGTTTGGTAGCTTTGATTTAAACTATCGACCACCACGCGTTGGTCGTAACCCTAAGTCTGGTGAAAAAGTAAATGTACCGGAAAAATATGTTCCGCATTTCAAAGCTGGCAAGGAAATGCGTGAACGGGTTGATTATAAAAAAACCTAAGGTGTGTAGAAAGATATAATTATAAAACTAACTAGCTGATAGTTATATCTCTCGGTTTGCTCATTTTCTTATAACAAGTTGATTGTTATAAATATAATTTAGCGCCTTTCAGTAAAGCAGCATGTTTTTACTGCTGTAATATATTGATTATAAGAGTGTTATTAAAAATGAGAGAACCTAGAGTTATATCTTTATAATTGGATAATCATTAATTTCTATATAGCGCAGTATGAATTTGAAATGGCCAAGAATAACATTATGTTATTCTTGGCCATTTTTGCGTATATAACCTGTTTGTTTTTATCAAAAAATGTATTTATTATATGTAAACTGATAGTGACAAAGAATACCTCAAATCATGCATAACCCAGTGTAAACCGTATGTTATTAACGATTGCAAGCGAGTGCGACAATTTGACTCATTCCTATTTATTGATATTACAGGGATAATTTCACATTAGTCAAATACTCGTTGTTTTTATTATTACGCATGCTTCCACTAAACTCCTCTGCTCTAATACACCTTTATAAGCAATATTTCTTACAATTAGTAAACAGCCTTACACACTTAGTAGGCTGCCGTGAAACTGCAATTGAATTAGCGCAAGAAGTATATATACGATTATTGATTCATCGTGATTTAGCAAATGTAGCAAATCTACCAACCTATATGTTTAGGGTTGGACATAATCTAGCAGTTGACTTTTTGCGTAGTCCAGCAAACAAAATAGAAAAACTAATGCTTGATGAAGAGCACCCTTGCCCTTTGTTACAGCCTGATGAGTTGGCACTTATTCGGCAACAGTGTAAAACTTTATTAGAGGTTATTTTTTCTATGCCGGAATCTTGTCGAGATGTATTTTTGCTACGCAAAATTGATGAGCTTAGCTATAATGAAATTGCTACTCGGCTAAAAATTTCCGAAAAAACTGTGCAACGACGTTTGGTACAAGCAATGCTACATTGTAACCAACACATGAGTAATTTATTTCCCTAATTTTTATAATTCTATGCCTGCTTCCCCCTCAGATGAACGCCTTCTAAAGCAGGCATTAGAATGGTTTTTTTTGCTGCAATCAGAAAATTGCAATGATGAAAATAGGCGACAATTTAGCCTTTGGTATCACAAAAACGAAGCTAATCAAGCAGCTTACGCTCACGCTGAACACTTATGGTCTGATTTAAATAAGCTCAAAGAAACAAAGAATATTCCTGGCTTGGAAAAAGCGCGACAAGTTCGTCCCAAACGTCAGGCAGCACAAACACTTAGGTTGATTGCTTTTATTTTTGTTGCATCTGCGTTGATCAGTATTGGGTGGATAGAGCATAACACTGAGACTGTTATCTACGCTACCCAACTTGGAGAGCAACGCAAGATAACCCTTAGCGATGGCAGCACCGTCGATCTAAATACAGCAACACGCCTACAAGCCAGAATATCTCCGCTACAACGTAAAATTACTTTAGATTCTGGAGAAGCAACCTTTGATGTCCAGCACGAATGGATACGTACTTTTGATGTATATGCAGGAAAATTAAAGATCCGTGATATTGGTACCAGGTTCAATGTGAAATTACATAACGATGCCATCTCAGTTGCAGTATTACAAGGTGCTGTTGAGATCAATGGTGAACGTTTGGGTGAAGGTTATCAACGTGAGTATCAATTAGGCATTGCTTCAGCTCCCTTCCAACTTGACATAGAACAAGCTGAAGCATGGAAACATGGTCGCTTAGTATTCCGGCAGGCCTCTATGAGAGAAGTTGTCAGCGAACTAGAACGTTATCACCCGGTTCACTTCGTTTTTGCAGAGCCTAGCATTGCACATAAAACATTAAGTGGAACATTTGGCACCAATGATCTGGAACTCTTCCTCCAAAGTATTGAAAAAATCATCCCAATCAAAGTACGTCATTTAGATGACAAAAAGACCCTGCTAATTGATTGGAAAAAAAGAAGTAATTAATATAGATTTAAAAAGAATACTAAAGTTTGACCAGTTGGCGAGCTTAATCTCGTCTATAAGCGTATAGGACATAAGAACACAAATAACGTCCTCAATGTGCACTACTAACTGGAGAACTTTATATGCAATTTTTGATTCGATCACTGTTTTTAACTTTACTTTCTTTATCAATAACCAATGCAGTCAGTGCGGGTAAAATATACGCCTTTGACCTTCCTCGCCAACCACTTGCAACCACTTTAAACAGCCTTGCTAATATTTCTGGGGCTAAATTGATGTATGTAGATAATGTCGTGGAGAATCAGCAAGCAGCATCATTAAAAGGTAGCTTTACGGTGGCACAGGTATTAGATCAAGTACTGGATAAAAATAGATTAAAGTACGAGATGGTAGATAACAGCATGATCCTAATCAAACAAAAAGAACCTGATCCAGTTCATATGCCAGAAGTCAAAGTAACTGACACTATGGATTCAAACTCACCTTATAGCTCAAAATATAAAGTGTCTAATGCATCCACTGCCACTAAGACCAAGACACCCATTATGGAAACACCTATGTCAATTCAGGTGGTGCCTAAATCGGTGCTTAATGATCAGCAGGCGTTCCGTTTGGAAGACGCTTTAAATAATGTCAGTGGTGTTTTTCCTCAGCAAGGATTTAATCAAGTCGAATCATTTAATATTAGAGGATTCGAAACATTTGATTATTATCGTGATGGCGTTCGCTTTCAATCTGCACTGACGCAATCTGGTTCAAGAGAAACTGCAAATCTGGAAAGAATTGAGGTGTTGAAAGGACCAGCATCACTTTTATTCGGCAGAATCCAGCCTGGCGGCATGATTAACTTGGTAACCAAAAAGCCACAGGCAGCCCCTTATTATTCAGTACAGCAACAGTTCGGATCTTTTAATACATTTCGCACCACGGCTGATGCCACGGGTGCTGTTAATAGCAGCAAGTCACTATTATATAGACTAAACTTCGCTTATGAAGATAAAGGTTCATTCCGTAATTCTGTTGATAATCACCATTTTTTTATTGCACCGGTAGTTCAATGGAAAATTTCAGACCGCACACAAATCACCGCAGAGATGGAGTATAAGACCGGCAAAAGCACACCAGATTTTGGCTTCCCGGCGATTGGCAGCCGTCCTGCCAACTTACCGATACAGCGTAATCTGAGTGAGCCTTTTGCCAGTTCAAGATTTGATGAATATCAGGCTGGTGTTAACTGGTCACATGCATTTAATGATAAATGGGAAATAAAGCATCGCTCTAATTTTCAATTGACTAATCAAAATGATAACGCTGTATTACCTTTAGGGCTGCAGGCAGACAATCGAACTATGGATCGTTTTTTTGCTGGTTTTAGGGGCAATAAAACAGAAACCTATACCACCAGTTTAGACTTAACAGGCACCTTTGATACCTTCGGTATCGAACATAATGTACTAATGGGTGGAGATTATTTCCACTTCAAAAACTCGGGAACCCTGATTGATAATTTTACTTTTCCATCAATTGATATTTTAAACCCAGTACATGCAGGCACATCAGTTCGGGAACCTGCCGATGATTTTTATATTAATTCAACAGAAGAATGGTTTGGCTTATATTTCCAAGATCAAATGAAACTGCCTTATGATCTTCATCTGTTGGCAGGCTTTCGTTATGATAATGCCGAAATAAAAGCTAGTGACACTTTTGCTGGCATAACAAACTCATTAAAAAGTCAACAAGAAAGAATTTCTCCACGGGTAGGTCTAACCTGGCAGCCGATTAAAGAACTTTCATTCTTCGGCAACTATGTAGAAAACTTTGGTGTGCCTAATATATTTGCCGCAGGACTAAATGGCCAGCCCTTACGGGCAGAAACTGCAGAGCAATTTGAAACTGGAATAAAAACAGAATTATTTGATGGACGTTTTGGTGCAACGGTAGCCTGGTTTCAGTTAACCAAGCAGGGTGTGGCTACCGGTCACCCTGACCCTGCACTTGCCAGTAGAGGTTTTTCTGTACAAACCGGTGAAGCAAGAAACAGAGGAGTAGAACTTGATATTACAGGAGAGATATTACCCGGTTGGAATGTGATTGCCAACTATGCTTATACTAACTCCGAAATTACCCGGGCTAATGATATTACACAAGGCAATAGTCTGCCTAATGTACCCAAACATGCCGGTAATATCTGGTCCACCTATTCATTCCAGAATGAAACCTTGAGAGGTTTAAAATTCGGTGGTGGCGTAACGCTCAGAGGCAAGCGCGAAGGAAATCGGGAGAATGATTTTCAAATGCCTGGTTATACCCTGGTTAACCTAATGACCAGTTATGGAATGAAATTTGGTAAAACTCGGGTAACTGCTCAATTAAATGTTAACAATCTGTTTAACAAGGAATATTTTCCAAGTAGTATTGGGTTCGGCCGCAACCGTATTGCGGTAGGTCTACCACGAGTTTTTCTAGGGTCTATTCGTGTCGAATATTAATTGTTTATTCTTCTGGTAGTTGTGGTGGGCAAGGGACTCAGCAATAATATTTTGTCCATTTAAACTTGCCCTTTTGGCATTCTTCATTGTTTAGATTTTAAGGTGGAGGGCGTTTTACGCACCAACGTTATTCGTTCATTGAACTCACCTTATTGTAATTTTTTCACATCAAATATGAAGGATGCCTCTTTTTTACTCTGATCTTTGGTTGCTCCTCCTGTTACATAAAATAACCACGCATTCTACGGACCGTTCCAAATCAGAGCAAAATAACTTCGCCTAGACTGAATAAACCTATTAGTACCTCCTTAATAAGAAAACATCACTGCAGAAATATTAAGTTGAATAATGCGCCATTTTTTTATTTTTACACATCGTTATATAGGCTTATTGTTGGCATTGTTTCTAGTTATAGTAGGGCTAACTGGAAGTATGCTGGCGTTTTATCATGAGCTAGATCGATGGCTAAATCCATCGTTATTAACGGTGTCTGTACCGGAAACAATAAACCAATCATCAAGAGTTGATTTATTTACATTACGTGAACAAATTAAACAACAGCAGCCGCATGCGCGAATTGACTGGCTAAATCTTCATTATGACACTGATCAGTCATATCGTTTTTTTCTGTTACCTAGAATCGACCCTGAAACAGGCAATAATTTTAAGCTGCCATATAACGACCTATACTTTAATCCTTATACCGCCGAACCGGTTGGTATGCGTAATTGGGGAAAAATGTTACTAGCTAAAGAAAATATTATGCCTTTTCTTTATCGCCTACATTACTCTCTAGCATTACCTGAGAATATAGCTGTACTTGGTGTTTATGCACTTGGTATAGCAGCATTATTTTGGTTTATTGATTGCTTTGTCAGCTTTTATTTGACACTCCCATCTAGAAAGAAACAAGCTAAATGTTTTGCTATGCAAACAGGCTCTCAGATTCAAAGTCAGCACAGCTTTTGGCAACGTTGGAAAACCGCTTGGCAAATAAAATTCAGCCGCTTCAACTATGACTTGCATCGTGCCAGTGGATTATGGCTATGGCCTATATTGCTGATACTAGCATGGTCTGGGGTTGCGCTTAATCTAAAGGAAGTCTATCAGCCGGTTATGAGCAAGGTATTTAATATGCGTGATACGGCGGTGCTACCTAAACTAGATATCCCGCTTGAAATCCCTGCTTTGGAATGGCGTACAGCACACCAAATTGGACAACAATATGTTTATGAAGCTGCGCTGCAGTACGGGTTCACGATAGACAGTGAACAGTTCTTATATCTTGATCGAGAACATGGGGTTTATCACTACCGTGTAAAAAGTGATCGGGATCTTGGAAAATATGGTGCAACCATTGTAATACTGGATGCGAATACAGGAGCATTAAAGTCATTCACTATGCCTGATACCGACTCTGTCGGAGATGTAATAGATCGCTGGATTATCTGGATACATACCGCCAGGGCCTTTGGTTTGCCGATGCAGTTTCTTATTTTTATTACAGGAATTATCGTTACAACACTTTCGATAAGTGGTGCAGTTATCTGGCTAAAAAAGAGAAAAACACAAAAGAAAACAATTACAAGAACAAAGAGTAATAAAGCTAATAAAACAATCGCAATTGAACCAAATAGTTTATGAGTTTTTGTAACTAATTAATTCAACCGGTCATGCCAGAATAACCATAAGGATACTTATTAATGCTAGACGAACTGATACTAGAATTAAAACAAAAGGATGTCCGTTTGTACTTGAACAATGGAAAATTGCGCTGTAAAGCTCCTCCTTCTGTTTTAACTCCCGATTTAAAAATTGCACTGCAGGATTATAAAACAGAGTTAATAGAATATCTTCTGGATGCTCAGTGCCACGAATACTCTGCTCCTATCTCTGTATCTAGGAAGACTGAACTATTACCTTCATTTGCACAAGAACGTTTATGGTTTTTGGATCAGCTAGAAACAAATAGTTCGTTTTATAACATATCAGGTGCGCTACGATTAGCCGGCGCATTAGATATATTTACGTTAAAGAACAGCCTTAATAAAATTATAAGTCGCCACGAAGTGTTACGAACCAGTTTTAGTCTTAAAGAAGGAGGTGCAGCGCCAGTTATTGCTCCTGTAATGGATCTAGACATAGCTGTTGTAGACTTAAGTATTGTTGCAGAAAACAAACGTGAAATAGAAGTATCACGCTATCTTGCAAAAGAAGCGCAACTACCATTTAATTTAACACAGGGACCATTAGTTCGTGCGACTCTGCTTTATTTGGGTGATGCTAATAATAATGCAGAACATATTCTACTCTTTACGCTACACCATATTATTTCTGATGGCTGGTCTGCTGGAGTTCTAGTTAAGGAATTTGTTGCTCTATATGAATCAGTTATAGCAGCAAAACCTTCTCCCTTACCTGATTTACCAGTTCAATACTATGACTATGCAGTATGGCAACGAGAGTGGTTACAGGGTACACAATTAGCACCGCAACTTAACTACTGGACACAACAGCTTGCTGGCGCACCTGCAATTTTAGAATTACCAACTGATCGACCACGACCAACAATACAAAGTTACTGCGGTGCCAATTATCATTTTAATATTCCAAAAACATTAACTAAACAGTTAAAAATGCTCAGTAGGCAAGAAGAAGCAACCTTGTTTATGGTGTTATTCGCCAGCTTCAATCTACTGCTCTTGCGCTACAGTGGTCAAGAAGATATCTGTGTTGGCATGCCTATCGCCAATCGTAACCGAGTAGAACTTGAGGGATTAATTGGTCTGTTTGTCAACACACTGGTATTACGTACAAATCTTTCTAGTAATCCGGAATTTACAGAGCTACTAAAAAACGTAAAAGAAGTTTGCTTAGGTGCACAGGCACATCAGGACCTACCATTTGAAAAGCTAGTAGAAGAATTAGCACCTGCTAGGGATATGAGCCATAGCCCACTATTTCAAGTAATGTTTACCTTACAAAATACACCTAACACATCACTTGATATTGATGGCTTACAAATCACCCCAATTGATATTGATATTGGTACTGTAAAGTTTGATTTAAATTTAGAAATGACTGAAAGACAGGATAGTATAGATGCTATCTTTAGTTACAACACAGACTTATTTGATACAGCAACCATTATACGTATGGCTGGACACCTTGAACAATTACTAAAGGCAATTATATCTGCACCGAACAAACGGCTACATGACTTATATCTATTAACAATTCCTGAACGTAAACAACTATTGCTGGAATGGAATGAAACAGAGACAGAATATGTACAAGACTTATGTCTTCATCAGCTATTCGAAGCGCAAGTAGAAAAAACTCCAAATGCTATAGCAGCAATATTTACAAACCAACAGCTAAGCTATGGCCAATTAAACACT